>JAITET010000085.1 GCA_031281895.1 Puniceicoccales bacterium
TTTTGATAATTTTTCTTCGAGGGCCTTTTTTTTAATTTCTAGAATGTTGATGTCTTTTTCCAGGAGCGACAATATTTTCTTGAGCTTCGAATCATTGTCAGGTCTCTTTGGAGTTTCAATTTTGCTCGAATTATCGATGGAAGAATTTTGACTGCTCCCTCTGGATAGCAACATTTCTCGATAGGAATCTAAAGATCCATTGAAAGGAGTACACTTTCCTCCATCGATGATAAAAAGTCTATGGCATGTTTTGAACAATGTAAAAAAATCATGGGTGATTAGGATCACTGCCCCTTGGTATTTATTTATCGCATCGACCAACGCCTCCCGGGCCTCGATATCCAAATGGTTCGTTGGTTCATCTAAAATCATAACATGGGGATTAAAGAGCGAATTTATCGCGAATAGAACACGGGATTTTTCTCCTCCGGACAGATTTTTTATCAGCGTCTCGCTGCGGGATTGTGTTATTCCGAACCTCGCCAAATGAGAACGGGCCTGCGTCTCCGAAAAATCACGGGCGAGCCTACGCAGGGTTTCGACGGGAGAGGATTCCATATTCAATTCATCGGCCTGCTGCTGAGAAAAATATGATACTTTTAAATTCCTTGCGTAGGAGATATTACCCGAAAGGGGGACCAATCGGTTGGCCAACAATTTAGCAAGCGTAGATTTTCCGTTGCCATTTGCCCCTAGTAAGGCGACCCTATCATTCGAATTTACACAAAGTTCTACGTCCCTTAGCACCGTTTTATCTCCGTATCCTACGGCAACATTTTCTAAAACTATCAACTTACGATCAACCTGAGGGTGTGGTTTAGGAAATGATAGGGTTACTTTGTATTCTTTGTCGGGCATTTCTGTAACTTCCATTTTTTCCAACATTTTAATCCTGCTCTGTGCCTGCTTGGCCTTTGTAGCTTTTGCCCTGAACCTGTTGATAAAGCTCTGTATATGTTCTCGCTTTTTTTGCTGTGCTTCGATGTTTCTTAGCAACGCAACATCCTGATTCCTGCGTGTGTCCATATAGGTATCGTAATTTCCTCTGAAGAGATGTAGTTCCCTGTTGAAAATGCCAACAATGTAGTTGCAAATGGAATTCAAAAACTGCCTTTCATGGGAAATCATGACTATCATTTTGTTGGTTTTTTCCAAAAAATTTTCCAGCCACATGGCCGTTTCCAAATCCAAATGATTGGAGGGTTCATCCAGCAATAGGCAGTCGGATGGAGCAAATAGCGTTGCTGCGAGAGATGCCCTTACTTGCCATCCTCCCGAAAACTCTTTCAATTTTTTATGAAGATCATTCTGTTTGAAACCAAGACCGTCCAATATGCTAGATGCCCGTGCTTCCGCCGAGTAGCCATCGATCGCGGCGTAGGCATCATAGGCATTGGCGAGGTCCTCATCGGATATTTGTTTGTCCTCCAAAATTGTTCGCAGCCGCACTAATTCTTTATCGGCACCGATGATAAAATCTAGCAGAGGAATTTCATCATTTTCAATTTCTTGTTTTACACAGACAAGCCTTGCCTTACTTTTTATGAAAATTTCTCCAGCATCAATGTCCTCTTGGCCAAGGATTATCCTGAATAGCGTTGTTTTTCCACATCCATTCGGACCAACTACCCCAATTTTCCCATCCGATGGCAAATGCAGCGTTGCATCTTCAAATAATATTCGACTGCCAATTCGATAGGTTAAATTTTCAATGTCTATCATCTCCTTCTTTTCCTCAAAACAACACAAGTTCGATCGCATTACAATCCAAATATCATGTTGACTATTTTGTTTGCCGTCCTACGTTCCTTTTCTCAAAAGCGTAAAAAAGCCTATGGGACCTAGATCAAGTCGGATTAAATGTCATATCGCTAGAGCATTTACCTTACTAGAATTGATGTTATCATTGTTTGTGATTACCATCCTGGTTTTTCTCGGGAAAAAATTAATATCCCTGTCGGAGGATAATAATCAATCCGTCGAAGAGACAAGAATTATCTATAAGGAATTAAATGACATGTTGATGTGTATCAGTGATGATTTGAAATCGATGGTTCTTCTTGATAAAAAACAGCCTATCTTTGAAATTTGCAAGTACGAAGGTAAAAATGGGTTCAAGCTATTTTTTTTCACCACCAATAGCGAACAACATATCACCGCAGCGGTGAAATACGATATTGGGGAGTTGGAATTTGGAAAACTTGAACTTTCCCGCACCATACTAGATAATGCAGCTACTCTATCCCTGCAAAAGTTATTAGTACAGAATTATTCCATGGAAAAATTCTTTGAAGATATGGATGCGGAGGGTAAACACACACTTAAGTTCAACACGCCATTGGCAGATTTTAAAATTCGTGTGGCAATAAAGATGCATGATGGGGATACAGTTTTTTTAGCTCCGAACACAAGAATGATATATTTTGGCAATATGATATCCTACGACAAAAATGGCAAAAATGTCACTGCTAGGGGAAATTTGTCATTCTTTGATGTTACGCTTAGGGCTTTAGTCAAAACCGATGCTGTTAAATTACGTGCGTTGGCAGCAAAAGATATGGTGAAGGCAAGGGATTTTTTGATTTCATACGCGAGGAGTAGTTTTGCCAGAATCGTCCCAAATTCGGTACCATTTCCATAGGTGTTATCGTTGGTATTTCATGTAATTGTCGTGGACAAACATGAGTTTTTTATGGCAAAGAGCCATTTTGTCCGATAGCAAAAATATGCAAATTTGAGAAACGCTCGCCGTTGACAGAAATTGAAATATGTTGAATGGCGTATTTCGAAAAATAAATAGGGATAAAATATATGAAATGTTAGCCAGTTGCTCAAAGCCAATTCGGTGGGAGGGTAATATGGGATGTCCCGGATTAAATATAGCTTTCTGCATGCAGTAAAAAAATATGCAAAACACCATGCTAAACCCAAATGGTAAAAAGGAAAATATTACATCGAGAATGGAACCTATCAAACAGTATAAAATTGTGGCCTGAATGGAATCTAAGTATGTGGCGGGACCATGAATAAATAACCCAACGGGAATAATTAGAACACCAGGAAACAGTACGGAACCATTGAAAAGTTGGCATAGAAACAGTACACCATAGTAGGCAATGACAAGCAGAAAAGGTATCATTTTTAATCTCTTAAGTTTATCAAGATTGCAACTTGGTACAGTTTCGATAGTAGATCATTGTTTAGGGCAACATTTGAGGAAAAGAAGCTATTCCCATGTTCTCCTGGAGATTTTATCAATCCCACCGAAATATTTTTTGGAAATACCCCGGATAACTCTGATGTGACGAGGTTCATCGGTTCTCCATTCGATACAATCTCCCTTGGGATGTTCGTTGCAATTCCGGTAGCTTGATTAAAAAAATTATGCCCATTCCCGGAAAATACTATGGGAGATCTGGTAATATCTCCCCTTGCATGGACCACCATCCTGAATTGGGGAGATGAAATCAGTTCGACGATGGAAGTCTTGGCATGTGCCGATTTTATGCGACCTATCGCATAATTTTGAGAAATTACTCCCATTCCTTCGGCAACTCCATGATTTGTCCCAACATCGACAATTAATTCGTTGGTCCAGGAAGCGATATCTCTACGAATTACTCTGGCTGGCTTTGCCATGAAATTTCCGATGCGATAGTCCTGTTCGGATTTGGAAATATCGAAAATGTTCTCTGCCGATGTGGCGATTTTTAGTTGTAGAGCTATGTTTTCATGCATTAGGTTTTTGCAAAATGTGACTAGGTCTTTCTTCGAAATAATCCCTTTTAAAAAAGCACTGTGCAGATTTTCTAACTGAGTAGACACTGTATAGATCGGGACTTGGACATAGGCAAAAGCAGATTTGATACTATTTCGAAATGATGCGGGAATAAGCCACACCAGTGCAACGATGAAAACTAACGGTAGATAATGACTAGAAATATTGCGTCGTTTATCTGCAACGGTTAAACAATTTTCTGAAAATTTTTTCGAATCTTTCACAATGTGTTACCTTTTTGAATTATTTTCTGTAGGTACACAATCCCCGAAGTGCGGTCAAAAAATTCGCAATTTAACTGGGCAGTAAAACATCGATCTAATATTTCGGAAAATTGATCCGATGGGGACAGTCCGCATCGAATCAGATCGCGACCTTGAATAATCGGCATTGGTTGGCTTGCAAATACTCCAAATTTTTTGGCTGTTTCTGCCAACCAATCTATCAACCCACTATCGTGTTTTTCGTTACTTATTCGTCCCATGCTATCGATATAGCATAACCTTACCAACCTGTCCATGCGTCCCACGTCATTCGCTAGGTGTAAAATGGCAGAGTCGGTCCTATTGTCTCTATATAAAAATCGCGGGACCATATGCCACCTTACCAGAGGTAATACTGCTTCGATTAAATAATTAGGAGCATTGATAGATTTTAAAAATTCTTCCGCATATGGTCCGCCGACTTCGTCGTGTCCATAGTGATGAATTCCATTTGCATCCTGTGTCATCACATAGGGCTTTCCAAAGTCATGGCATAGGGCAGCGAACCCAAGGATAAGATCTTCTTGCCGGTCACCGATTTTGTTTTTTGCAAACACATCGAGGGCCATGCACGTATGTTCGAACACTGACCCTTCTCCATGTTGGTCGGCATCCTGGGGACATCTATCAAGAGCTTCAATTTGAGAGAAAAACTTTAACCAACCAGCATCCTTGAGAAATCGGAGGCCCAAGGACGGTGTTTCGGAGTATAATACTAATTTTTCCCACTCTGAAAAAATTCGTTCTCTGGAAAGACCTTCCGGGGATAAATTTTTACACAAGCAAAGAGTTTCCTCGGCGGCCTTTAGGTTGAACCTTCCTGCAAACTGCATGCCTCTTAACACCCTCAAAGGATCTTCGGAAAATTTTTCTCCCACGTGGCGCAATGTGCCCAAATCCAGATCTTTTAGTCCGCCAAATTCGTCGATGATTTTTTCGCCTATGATGTCGAAATATATGGCATTCATGGTAAAATCTCGGCGGCTAGCGGCGGTTTTAACATCGCATTTTTCAAGGGAATTAACGGAAAAATCCCTATGTTTGTTCCCGATTTTCGTTTCGACACGCGGGACGGAAATATCTATGGGGAAGCCGTGAATTTTGAGAACACAAAAAGCTTTCCCGGTTTTTTCAATTGCAAACCTTGATGCCAGGATATTTTCAATATCGACCAGTGACATACCAAAAACTTCTATGTCGAAGTCTGAAAAATGCTTTCTTCGAATGGCATCTCTAACACACCCACCCACAAAATATGGTCTGGCTCCAGCCTGGGCAAACTCTTTACAAATATCCAACGCTCTCCCGCATACTTCAATATTTGATAATTTCTGAAATATTTGATTGGTCAAATCCATGTATGCCATTGCATCGTGCCAGTATAGAATTGTTCAATTTCTTGCAAGACAATTAGTCTTTATCGATTCCCCATTCCTCATGGCAAAAGGGAATGCTATTATCACAAATAGATCAAGAGGCCATATGTGTTTAAATTTACCGCCAGCCATGATATTTTTGTCTTTTAATTTTTTAATATTTTTTTACCGTGGTAGCACTTTGTAGCAATGAAAACTAGCCGAAATGTTATCCTCATATTTATTCTTGGGATTTTATCTTTTATTAATATCAAGTTAATAATGTCGCTAATCGACACAAGACGTGAAAAAATTCGACTTTCGAAAAAATTAAATGGTTTACTTGAAAAGAGACAAACTGCAGAAAATCAATTTATTCTAAAGCAAGATCATATGAGAAAAATGCTGACAGATAAAGATTTTATGGAACAGATAACCCATCGGAAGACAGGTTACATAAAAGACAAGGAAACAGTTTTTAAATTTGAAGACTAGAACGGTATGACCGACAAACAAGCCAAAGAGTTAAGATTGCAGTTTTGTGAATATGGGCAGGAACATGTTTTCAAATTTTGGGAAATTCTTTCCGGTGAAGAACAATTACAGCTATTGCAGCAGGCCAAAAGTCTAAATTTAGATTATCTATCCCAAATCATAGAAAATGTCCTCCATAAAAATTTTCAATCGGATAAACATACCCCAAGCATAGCCCCTGCCAAGTTCATAAAATTCCCGAATTCCGAAGTCGACTGGCAAAAGTGTAAGGAGACCATAGCCATCGGAGAACAAACCGTAAGGGCCGGTAAAGTTGCAGCATTTACAGTGGCAGGAGGTGAAGGGACACGCCTGGGTTGTGCAGTTCCTAAAGGTATACTACAGACAACGCCGTTGAAAAAAAAATCGCTCTTTCAAATCTTTGCCGAAAAGATAAAAGCTGCCGAGCGAAAATATGAAACCCCAATCCCCTGGATAGTAATGACAAGTGAACGAACTCACAATGAGACCATGGAATTCTTTGGGAAAAATGATTCCTTTGGGGTTGAAAATATACATTTTGTCAAGCAAGGGCAAATGCCAGCGATTACCAACGATGGAAAATTCATCATGGAAACGAGGAGCAAAATCGCCATGCATTCAGACGGACATGGTGGAGCTTTAAAGGCTCTTGGCCGATCGGGTTTACTCGCAATGTTAGAAAACTTGGGCATCGAAATCATAAGCTATTTTCAGATTGACAACCCACTCGCCAGGAGCATCGATCCGTATTTCATCGGATCCCACGTAAAAAATCAGTCCCAGGTATCTTCTCGTATGATTCGTAAATTATATCCGGAAGAGAAAGTTGGCGTTTTCTGTGAAAGGAAGGGCAGAAACTGTGTTATCGAATATTCCGATTTACCAAAGGAACAAGCCATGCTGCGGGATGCAGCGGGGAATCTTGTATTTTGTGCTGGTAACACGGGAATACACCTACTGGATGTTCAATTTATAAAACAATTTAACGGTAAGGATATTCATTCTGAAATTCCATATCACGTTGCCCAAAAGATTGTTCCGACCATAAATTCGCTTGGTGAACCTATTCTCCCACAGGTAGCCAATGGATTAAAACTAGAAATGTTTATATTTGACATTTTACCATTCGCCGAAAGGACTATTATCCTAGAAAGCGACAGGTTGTCCAATTTTAGTCCCATAAAAAACATGGACGGGCTGGACTCGTTGAAGACTTGCCTGCAGGACCAATTGAAGCTTTTTACCAGCTGGCTGTTGGCCGCAGGAACTGATATCCCAACGGATGCCAACGGATTGCCACCATTCGCCATTGAAATAAGTCCGATGTTTGCGGACAATAAATATGATTTCCTAACAAAATGGGAACAATTGGCCAATAAACCAGCGATAATGGCCAATCAATACATTGAATAATTTCCTATCTCTTTCATTGAGGTTCACAGCTTCCCAGGCGACACAATTTGAAGATAACCATTATAGTCATCTTCGTTAAAAATGGCACCCTTGCTTGCAACTTTCTACCTGTATTTTCCAGCTTTTGCCTGCACAAACAAGCCCTTTTCAATTAAAAGGGCTATATTTTGTTTAGACAAGAATTTAATTCCCTCTTCTATCGCTACGGCCATCCCTTCTGTCGCCTTGACGCCTATCTCCATCATCTCGAAAATCTTTCCTGAAACGTTTTTCTCGGTCGCCACCGGAGGATCGACCGTTTCTGGTGTGACTGAAAGGACGTTGAAACTTGTCGCCATGGGATGATTTTGGTATGGTCATTTCGTAGGGAATACCTTTAGCTTCACAAATTACAGCTCGGCGGCTTAACCTAACGCGACCTTTGTCATCGACACCGATGCATTTAACGATAATTTCATCACCAATTTTGCAAATGTCTGCTGGATTTCCTACCCGGAAATCTGCCATTTCGGAAACATGGACAAGTCCTTCTTTTCCCGGTAAACATTCGACAAAAACTCCAAATTCTTTGATCGACACCACCTTGCCTCTGTAGACTTGCCCCTCTTCTATTTCAGAACAGACCGAGCTAATTTCCTTTTTGGCACGTTCCAAAGCGTCTTCGTTGGGGGCAAATACTAGAATTTTTCCACTATTGTCCTCGTTGATGTCGATTTGAGCCCCAGTTGTTTCCGTTATTCGTTTGATATTTTTCCCTCCTGGGCCGATTAAAGCACCGATCTTGTCGGGATCGATTTTCATGCTATGAATTTTAGGAGCATTCGGCTTTAGGCTCTCCCGGGGACCAGGAATGGCGGATTCCATGATGTCCAAAATCTGCATCCTTGCATTTTTACTTTGTGCAATTGCCGCTTTGGCGATTTCGATCGGCAACCCTTGAATTTTCAGGTCAAGCTGAACCCCAGTAATACCATTCCTAGTCCCAGAAAGCTTGAAATCCATGTCACCAAAGTGATCCTCAGTTCCCATGATATCGGTCAAAATCACATACTTGGAAATACTTCCATCTCGACCGTTGCGGGTCACTAGCCCTACGGAAATGCCGGCCACCGTACCGGTGATGGGGATTCCCGCATCCATGAGGGATAAACATCCACCACAGACGCTTGCCATGGAGGATGACCCATTGGATTCCAAAATATCAGAAACTATGCGGATGGAATAGGGGAAGATGTCTTCAGATGGGATTATGGGCGACAGGGAACGTTCTGCCAACGCACCATGGCCAATTTCACGCCGTCCGACCGTCCCAATTTTACCAGTTTCCCCAACGGA
The DNA here is from genome assembly GCA_031281895.1 of Puniceicoccales bacterium. GTDB lineage: Bacteria > Verrucomicrobiota > Verrucomicrobiia > Opitutales > JAIRKQ01 > JAIRKQ01. The sequence goes on from JAITET010000085.1 coordinate 8,661, forward strand.
AAATGGCGGAAAATTATAGTGTAGGTAGAAGGATTTCGACTGGACGCCTCCTGTGATAGCATCGATTTCTTGGGAACCGTCGGAACATCCCAGTGTCAACGATACCAGAGCCTGTGTTTCCCCCCGTTGAAACAGGGAAGATCCATGGACGACCGGCAACACATCCGTTGCGCATTCAATGGGACGCAACTCCGTCAATCCACGGCCATCGACTCGGCGATCATTGTCAAGGATATTGTTTCTATACAATTCTTTTTGCAACTCTTCGAATGCCATGTTGAACGATATTTCGCAGAATTCCGCTTCCCCCAATTTTTCGACTATGGCAGCTTTGGCTTCCTCTTTAATTGCCATGACTGCATTTTCACGTTCCAACTTCCCATCCTGAAACACCGCATTATTCAGCTTGTCAACGAATGTGGCACAGATTTTGACAATTTCTTCCTTTGGCAGAACCAAATCAAACTGTTTCTTTGATTTACCAACCAATGAGGCTAATTTTTTTTGGGCAGCGATAATCGGTTGTATTTGCTGTTGCCCAAATTCTAAGGCTTCGATAAAACGTTCCTCCGAAATTTGATCGGCATTACCTTCGATCATCATCATATTAAACTCATTGCCGACATATATCAAATCGAGGGTAGATGAAAACATCTGTTCATTGGTCGGACCTGCGACAAATTTGCCATCAATTTCCCCAATTCTAACACACCCAATCGGTCCATTCCACGGTATATCTGAACACATCAGGGCCGCCGATGCTCCATTTACCATCAAAACATCAGCTTCATTCTTTAAATCCGTCGAATAGAGGGTCCCCATGACTTGGACCTCATTTAAGAAACCTTTCGGGAAAAGTGGCCGTAGGGGACGGTCGCACATTCTAGCCGTTAAAATTTCTTTTTCCGATGGCCTACCTTCCCGTTTGTTGTAACCACCAGGCATGCGACCTGCCGCGGAAAATTTTTCGCGATAGTCAACGGATAGTGGGAAAAAATCCTGATCGGGATGTAATGTGTTAGCGGCTGTTGCAGTCACCAAAATCGTGGTTTCGCCGGAAGTTACCCATACCGCACCATTCGCCTGTTTGGCCAACGTTCCCGTAGAAAATTTCATCGAAAACTCATCGACCTCTACTTCATATTTATGATTCATCTATTATTTCCTTATATTTAATTATTTCTTCATTATCTTTGATAATACCAAGATTTAGTCATCGATTTCCCAGCAACAATCTGTTCCGTTGCAGAAAAATTACCTGCGCAAATTCAATTTCTGAATTACTTCCCTATAACTTTCAGGGTCATTAAGTTTCATATAACCTAATAACTTTCTACGACGATTCGTCATAGCGACAAGACCACGGCGGGAATGAAAATCTTTCCTGTGAACCTTTAGGTGTTCCGTCAAATGTTTGATCCTATGAGTAAGAAGAGCTATTTGAACACAACTCGAACCTGTATCTTTTTCGCTTTTTCCGAATTCGGAAATTATATCAACTTTGTTCATCAATTTATCACATTTTCATGATTTTGGAGCATACAAAACATATACTCGAGCAGTAGAAGACTATCCACAAACTCCGCCAAATTGCTGCATTAATGCAACAAAAATCACGGGATCTCTTGATCCTAGCGCTAGAAAGGCAACATTATCACTTTTAATGAATTTACAAGTTTTTTTTAAAAAAAATTATTTCGTGGCAATTAACGTCAAAAATTAAGGCAAAGTGCGCAAAGTTTATTAAGTCCAGATCTCATAAATTTAAATGAAAGAGGAAAGAACAGGAAATACAGATGGATAAAAAAAGGTATTCGTACAACTGCCGTAGCGGGCGATAATGTGGAATCAATCCCTCAACCTACCGCATAGTTCCCAATTTTGAGGTGTCGTTTATATTATCTGCTATGTTTTTTCGAACTCGAAAAAACATATTTGTTTCCTGAAGAATTACATTTCTCAGACCGACTAAGCCTATGAGGTTTGGAATGGCCATAAATCCTGTCACGATGTCAGCCAACGATAGAATAGCATTGATTCTGAAAAATGGACCAATGGCAACGAAAAAAATAAATAGTATTTTATAGGGCACAATGGCCTTGTGTCCAAAGAGGAATTTTGCGCATTGCTCACCGTAATAATTCCATCCGATAATGGTTGTAAATGCAAATAATATGATGCTAAACCCAACTATGATTTTGCCAAGTTCTGGCATTCCAAGTCCGTGAGCAAATGCCTGTGATGTCAACATTGCTCCTTCCAATGGGGAAGACCTATCCGTTGCGATTAATATGACTAGGCCGGTCATTGTGCAGACGATTACGCTAAGTAAAGCTCCTGCCATCGATACCAGTCCTTGCATTCCAGGAGAATTGGTTTTCGCAGTTGCAGCCGCTATGGCAGCACTCCCCAATCCTGCCTCGTGGGAAAAAATACCACGACTTGCTCCGACGCTAGCCGCAATTGTGGCGGTAATTCCAGTCCCCCCTCCCAAAATCGATTTTGGAGAGAATGCACTGCAAACGATGGAATACAATAGGGAAGGAAGGCGGGTAATATTTACCGCCAATACCAAAGTTGCAGCCCCAATGTAAAATATGGTCATAAGGGGGACAACTTTTTCTGCAACGGTGGATATCCTGCGTAATCCCCCCATGGTTACCATTCCGACGACGATAACCAGCATGATCGTCGTAACGATGCTAGATGTTCCGAAAGATGATAGGGTAACTGCAATGGAATTGCTTTGAGCTATGGTTCCAATCCCGATTAAAGCAACCATCATGCCAAAAAATGCGAATACTTTTGCCAAAAAACCGTTATTTAGACCCATGTGGATATAATACATTGGACCACCGGAAACATTTCCATTTTTTTCAACCTTTCTGTATTTTACAGCTAGGACACCTTCCGAGTACTTAAGAGCTAGACTAAAAAGCGACGAAACCCATAGCCAAAAAAGTGATCCGGGGCCCCCTACGGCAATGGCAACTGCTATACCCACAATGTTTCCTACGCCTATCGTTGCCGATAAAGACGTGCACAGCGATGCAAATATTGAAATATTTCCTGGTCCTGTTTTTCCACTGATGTTTTCTGCTATTGCATATTTCAAAGACAATCTCAATTTTGAAAAACTCAACAATCCAAGTCTAAAAGAAAAATAAACACCGGTCCCGACTATGAATATAATCAATGGCCATCCCCAAACCAACTTTGAAACGGCATTCAAAAATAACTCCATCTGACCGCTATTGATGTTCACGATTTTCCAATTTCAACGTTTTCTACGAAAATGGATCTTGTGGGGATATTTTTTATGTCAAGGTAAATGCTTCTCTAATAAAATTAAAAGACCAACAGGAGTTAGAGGCTACTCGGAATATTCTTGCTTAGATAGATTCTATACTATAGCTGTTTTTCTGACGGAGGAATTTAATTTCCCCAAGGAGAAATCTCATATTTGCCAAGATACTTGCGGAAAGATTATTGGATAAGAGCGACTCCGTTAGGTGTACAGTCACATATTATGACGGTGGGGATTAATTCTGAAAGGAACAGGATTATTTTTCCAAGAATTAATGATAAATTCGTAGGGTGTCAGGCCATTAATAGACTTAAGCCTTTTAGCAAAGTTATATGCACTAGTTCTACCTGACCATATTAGTCCAGGGGTGTGCAGGCATTGTTAACCTGTGGTCGATACTATGTTCATTGCGGGGGAAAGCATACTCTTTTGATGCTTGAGATTAGTAAATTGTTGTCCGTTATCCGTTAGGATTGTATGGATTTTATAGGGAACTAGGGTCAGGAATCATAAGAATGAGCTTGACATTTTGGAAGGAAACAGAAGGTCGAACTTCGATTAAGTTATGTGGTTAATAAAAGAAGGAAGTTTTGAACGGTTAGGGCAGTATTTTCCGAAGTCGCGAG
>JAITET010000092.1 GCA_031281895.1 Puniceicoccales bacterium
AATGCGATTCTATGTTTTCTGGCATGGAGAGTTGCTCATCGTCCGACGTTACCGATGATTCGGGATTCTCAAGTGTAAAATTCTCGTTCGCATCTTCTATGACTTTTTGCTCTTGCGGTATTGTTTCAGCTACGTTTGTTTCCGGTATTTCTCGGCTGTCCCTAAATTCCCTAATTATTTTTATAATTTCAAGTACAGCGGAATAGCACGTCTTTAAGCCAATCTTTGTGAGATAAATTGACCTCTGCCGGGATATACTTTCATCAGTAACGTTTTGGAAAGGATGAATAGACTTGACGAGTGAGTAAACACTGTTCGCAATCTTGTTGCCAAACAATAGTTTGTCGATTGGCTGTCCGATTAGAGCGATGTCTCTCATGCCTTTAGTCGCTAACCGGTTGAGAAATACAACTAACAGTGTTGTCAACGCATATGCGGAAATTCCTCCGCTGCCAGCAGCTATCGTAAATACTGCACATGAAATAATATGATAGGATAGAGCATCTACAACTTTTAACACATTTTCTTGGGTAAAACCATCTTGGGTGTATTTTTCATGGTTAAGCGCCAATTTCATAACACCTAATAATAAGTCAACATAAGGAAATGACTTTGATACCGCTTGTAAACATGCTGTTTGAGATGTAAACTTAAACGTCGCTTTACATATTAATGATATGGCGGAAAACAATTTTTCAAATACTATTTCTTTTGTTTTAGCATCGTAAAAACAGGCCACAAGAAACTGTTTGAGTTCCGACAATTGCTTAGGCTTTGGTAATAGTAATATATATTGCACATATTGCGTAATATTTGAGAGTAGATCAATTGTGTCTTTTATAGCCTTAAAACCATTGTAACCATTGGCCTCCAAAATCTTTGATACTCCGCCTATTAAAGCATAGATCTTCGCGGCTACTTGCCGAACAAGTTTAAATATCCTTTCCATTTGTGCCGTATTGAAAACATGTCCCATGGGAGAAACAACATCTCGTTTGTTTAACAAGTCTGTTTTGTATCTTTCTTCAACAGATATCTCTTCCCGTTTTGAAATACGAGCACTGGAACCAAGTGAATTCTGTACTTTTTGTGAATCCCCAGATGCTAACGGTGGTAATGTTTCGGCTCTATCCATTGGATAGAGTATAACACTTTTCCATGAAATGCAAGCTTTAGTGCATTTTTGTAAAAATTTTTACTAGTAATCATTTTGCATGCGTTGAATGACACATCTATGCTTGTGTGCTGAAAGGGCTTAATGGTCCGCCGGGAAATCCTAGCTCCCCAAATCCTTTCAGAATTATTGGATTAATTTATATTTTGGCATGGAGAGCTGCTTATTGAGCCATTTGCTCGTCCACTGCCACTGATGCGAAGTTTATAGATGTCAATAAATTTCCGCTTGCATCATCTATGGATTTTTCGCTCTTGTGGCATTGTTTCAGCTGCGTTTATTTCCAGTATTTCTTGGCTGTCTTTAACAAATTTTATAATGGCAGATGCAGCAGAGTAGCACATCTTTAAGCCAACCCCTGTGAGATAAAGTGACCTCTGTCGAGATATGCCTTCGTCAGTAATGTTTCGGTCAGAATAAATAGATCTGATGAATGAGAAAATACTGTTTACAAGCTTGTATTTTAAGAATATCTTATCAACTGACTGCAGGATTAGGGCTGGGTCTTTCATACCTCCAGCCGCTAACCAGCTAAAAAACATGAACAATGCTCCCAATAAAGCAATGGGAAGCAATGGTGTGCTACCAAGCGTACTAGCCATCGCAAATATTGCACACGAAATGACAGAATAGGATAGGGCTACTACTATTTTTAACATATTTTTTATGGTCTGCCCCAAATCTCCCGTGATAGAACCTTTACAGATTGACAGTAGTTCTGCAATCTCTAAAATTAGGCCAATCCATAGGAATGGTTTTAACAGCACCCGAGGATATGTTAGTTCGGGTGCAAGCCTAACAATTAGTTGACACGCTGATGCTGCGAACATGACCAATCTTCTAATGACAATATTTTGCCTTTCAAGGCCGTCTTTTTCTTCTTTTTTGCAGAAATAAGCCTTGAGCGAACGATTGCCTTTCGGTAATGTGCGTTGCATACATCCCGTGGCAATAATATGTAGTATGAATCGCACAGCATTTACAAGTGTATCAAGTATATCTTTGGCAATTTTAAAACCCCAGGCGTCCAAAATCATCGATACTCCGTCCACAAAACTACAGATCTTCGCGATTACCTCCTGAACGAGTTTGAATGTCTTTTCCTTTTGTGATTCACGGATCTCTGTGATTTTTTGCTGAGGAAGTTGTAAAATTATCTGCTTAGCAAGTAGTGTGACTACTTGCTGGGTAAGTTTAGATAATCTTTTCTCTGGTGTCCCACAGATCTCTGCGATTACTCCCTGAGAAAGTTTGGATAAATTTTCGTTTGGTGCTGGAGCTGAGACGATTAAACTGTTACCTAAATTACAGATCTCTACGATTACTCTTTGAGAAAGCGTGAATGATCTTTCCTTAGGTGCTATATTTGCAACATTTGCAACGGCAACACGCCCTGGGGGTAAAGCGACATCCCGTTCGTTTAAATTGTTATCACCTAACTTACAGATTTCCGTGATTACTCTCTGGGTAAGTTTAGATAATCTTTTTTTTGGTGATTCACGGATCTCTGCGACTACCTGTTGATAAAGTTGTGTGAATACTCCCCGAATAAGCCCACTATTAAGAGGCGTATATACCCTTTCGGCTCCTGGAACATTAGGTAAATCCTGTGCCCTTTGTGGACCTCCAGGTGCTAGCACGTTCATTCTATTCATGAAAATATTATACACCTTTCCGCGGATTATACAATATTTAATACACTCTTATGTGAAAATTTTTACTTATAATCATCTTAAATGCATTGAATATAGTAATTTTCATTGACAGTGCCACAGGAAATAGTAGAATTGAATGAATGGTCTACTATACAAAAGACCTTAAGCGAAAAGCATTGGCGTAAGAAGCAACCCACACGGTGGAGGAAACGAGCGGGGTGTTTGGTGTTGGGATGAGGACATTATTCCGGTGGAAGAAACAAAAGAAAGAAACTAGAAGTTTGGACCGGAAGCCGTTGAATCGGAAGCCGAAGAAGCCAGATATGGAAGGGCTGAGGAGATACGCGGAAGACCATCCGGAGCCTATTTGCGGGAGATGGCAGAGGAGTTTGGTGGGGGAAAAGCAGCATCGACAGGGCACTGAAAAAATAGCTGACCAAAAAAGAAAGATCTGGTTTACGTGGATAAAAGTGACATAGTCCGCTGCAGTCTAATACCCTACGAATTTATCCTTAATTCTTGAAAAATAATCCTGGTTTATTTAGCATCAATCCTCTCCATCACCATATGGGACTATACAACTAGAGTGTGACAATTAAAATCAACGGAACACGGAATTTTTAAAAATTCCGTGTTCCGTTGGAGATGATAAATCCTTAAAAATTTACTTCGTACGCAATCTTTGTGAACTCTCCATCGGCATCTACGATGACGTTGGTTTTCTTTTCAACGAAACACCAGCTCCACAGGCAGGAGATCACTGCCCCAGCGATAACATCTCGAACGTGATGTTTTTTGGCCTGCACCCTTGACATTCCCGTCGCTATGGCAAGCCCATAGGGAACTATGGCTTGCTTGAATCCATAGCGCCTGTGTATGAAAGATGCTCCACTAAAAGCACTGGACGTATGCCCGCTCGGAAATGATCTTTTTTTATCTCCTTCCTGATAATTTGGACGTTTTTGGTGCGTCGTTTCTTTTAAAACATGGACGCTCAATAGGGAGGCTGATAAACTATAGATAAACTGTTTGCTCCCTTCGTATCCCTCTTCCCCACAGGAAAGTCCAAAAGCATATACCGGCAGTGCGAATTGTAAAATATCTCCTGCCCGTTGAAAACCATTTGCCCCTAGTTGACCTACGGGCGTAAAAATTGCCAATATCAATATTAAAACTATACATTTATTTGTTCGTGTCATGAAATCACAATCTCATAAAAAATTTTTTTTTGCAAGGAAATTTTTTACAAATCTTTGCTATGCATCTGCTGTTCCCCCTAAATACTGAAAAATTGGCCGTGAAGATTTTTGCACAATGGACATCCAGGGAACTAAATTTATCCAAAAATTTTTATTGAGTTTTTGGTCCGTAAAATTTATCTAGGTGACAAGGTAATATTATGCCGAGGGAATATATAATTTTAGAATGCACAGAGGCCAAAAAGGAAGGGAAGCCCGTGTCGCGTTATATGTCTACGCGTAACAAAAAGGTCCAAACCGAACGCGTCGAAAAAATGAAGTTTAATAAGTTCCTAAAACGTCATACCCTCCATCGCGAAATAAAAGGATAAATTGCGAATAGTTTTAGAAATGAGAATATACTTTTGTTGTCATGTCTTCGGATAAATTTGTGTAAAATGAGCATTGCATTGATGTTTCCTGGGCAAGGTGCACAGTACATAGGGATGGGAAAATCCCTTTGTGAAAGGAATCGCGGAGCGAGGGAAATTTTTTCTAGGGCTGAAAAAATTTTAGGTTTACAGTTTTTGCAAATTTGTTTCCAAGGTCCCGATGAAGTTTTGATGCAAACGAGTATTTGCCAGCCTGCTCTTTTTATTCACGGCTGTGTGGTTACAAACATCTTGTGCGAAATGGGCAACAGTTTTGACGTTGCCTACGGATTGAGTTTGGGCGAATTAACTGCCCTATGGGCTGCGGGAGTTGTCGATTTTGAAACGGGAGTACACATGGTTTCGGAACGTGGAAGATTGATGCAGTCCGCATGCGAAAAAACTAAAGGTTCCATGCTGTGCCTACTCGGAGGAGCTTTGGAGGATGTGGATTCCCTATGCCACGAATTGGGAGTAGAGATTGCAAATATAAACTGTCCTGGACAAGTTGTCATTTCTGGAGAAACGAAAAGTATACAAAAAGCCCAAACATTGGCGGAAAAAATGGCATTCAAACGCGTACTGCCATTAAATGTTGCAGGAGCATATCACAGCAAACTGATGGAAAGTGCTAGCGTTGGATTTGAAAAAGTATTGCAGAATATTGAGTTTCATCCTCCTCGGATCAAGGTATTAACAAATGTCACCGGAGAATGTGTAGAATCTCCAGGAGAAATTAAAGAAATGCTAGTACGTCAAATCGTTTCTCCGGTTTTGTTTGAAAAATGTTGTCGCTCTGCCATGCGCATGCAAATATCCGAATACTTCGAGTGTGGTCCGAAAAAAACACTATGTGGTATGTTAAAAAAAATTGACAAAGATATCATTGCAAAAAGTTTCGACACCATGGAAGATTTTAACTGCCAATGAACCGCAAGGTCCATTTTCTAACCTGGGGGTACGATTATGTCCGATGAATTGGTTTTGACGAAGCAAATTGCTGATATTGTGGAATTAAATAAAGAGACTCGACCCACGTGGGATGATTATTTTATGGCAGTTACTATGCTTATCGCCAGCCGTTCGAATTGTGGACGGCTGCATGTCGGATGCATTCTTGTTTCCAATGGTGAACATAAAAATCGCATAGTTGCAGCCGGATACAATGGTTTTATGGCCGGAGTTCCACATAATTCTAAAATCCGGGATGGTCACGAACAGGCCACTATCCATGCGGAACAAAATGCCATTACCGATGCTGCACGCCGCGGAATAAGCATTTCGGGAGCTACCGCATATATTTCCCATTTCCCATGTCTACAATGCGTCAAATTGCTTGCAGCTTCCGGAATTACGGAAATAAAATATCACTTCGACTATAACAATGATCCTTTGGCAATCGAATTACTCGGTGAATGGAATGTAAAGGTCACGCAATTGTAGCACAGGGAACGGCCTCCGGTAAAGATGTAACATTATCCTCTGGAGCTTTTTGCTAAAATTTTCAATCATTGTGCTTGAATTATTCATGTAATTTCTCAGGTTTTTCCCCAGTTGTTCTTTTGTGGTGTCAAATAGTGGCCACATTTTTATTAATCTTAACCCCCAGTATTTGGGAAAATTATGGAATCTACAGTTATGGAAGAGCTTCTTGCAGCACATCCTATGGAGAAGCTTAAGGAAGATTTGGTTGTGAAGGGTATAGTTACGGGAATTCATGGAAATGAGGTTTCGGTCGACATAGGAGGGAAAGCAGAGGGTGTTGTCTCTGCCCTTGAGTTTAATGACATCGAATCCCTTGAGGTAGGCAGCGAAATCGATGTTTACATCGAGCGTTTGGAAGATAAATATGGCAATCCATTGATTTCACATGATAAGGCTTTGCAGAAGAAAAACTGGGCATTGATCGTCGAAAATTGCGAAGAAGGTTCGGTGCTTCCCGGCCGTGTAAAAGGCAAAGTTAAAGGCGGGTTGTTGGTAAATATTGGAGTAGATGCTTTTCTTCCCGCATCCCAGGTAGACACACAATCCCCCATCAATCTCGATCAATATATTGGGAACACCTATGAGTTTAAAATTTTGAAAATCAATCAGGAACGCAAAAATATCATAATTTCGCGGCGGGAGTTGATTGAAGAAGAGCGCCAGGAAAAACGCCGACTGTTACTTAATGAAATTAAAGTTGGTGATATTTGCGAAGGTATCATCAAAAATACAACGGATTATGGAGCGTTTGTCGACATCGATGGATTGGATGGCCTCTTGCACATAACCGATATGAGTTGGGGACGCGTTTCACATCCAAATGATCTGGTAAAACCAGGGCAGAAGATTAATGTTATGGTTATAGGAATTGACCAGAAAAAGGAGCGATTTTCCCTTGGTCTGAAACAAACTATGCCAAATCCTTGGGATAACATCGAACAACGCTATCCGGTAGGATCAAAAGTTCATGGGAAAATTGTAAATATGGTCCCCTATGGGGCATTCGCTGAGATAGAAAATGGCGTCGAGGGATTGATTCACCTCACGGAAATGTCGTGGACAAAGCGTATCAATAAGCCTAATGAGGTTGTAAGAATTGGACAGGAGGTGGATGCCATCGTCATAGAAATTTCTAAGGATGAGCAGAGAATCGCTTTGAGCCTAAAACAGGTCGAGGAAAACCCATGGGAAATGGTTTGCAGAAATTATCCCGTAGGAGCACATGTTCGAGGGAAAATACGCAACATGACAGCATATGGTGCTTTTGTTGAACTGGAAGAAGGTATCGATGGAATGATTCACGTCAGCGACATGAGTTGGACACGAAACATTAGTAACCCGAACGAATTTGTAAAAAAAGGAGATGAAGTCGATACAATTGTATTAAATATAGACCAAGAGCAGCAAAGAATCGCCCTGGGAATTAAGCAGCTAACGGAAGATCCATGGCCAGAAATACAAAGAAAATATAAGGTCGGAGCTGTGGTGACTGGAACGGTAACGAGGATTGTTCCCTACGGTGCGTTTGTCAAATTGGAATATTATCTTGAAGGCCTAGTTCATTATCTCGAAGGATTAGTGCATATTAGTCAGATTTCGGAAACCCATGTGGATAAGGTAAAATCAGTACTCTCCGTCGGACAAGAAGTATCTGCTCGCGTGATAAAAATTGACCCAAATGATCGCCGAATCGGTCTATCGATAAAAGCAGCAAACTATGACGAAACAGCGTTTACCGAAGAAATGAAAGCTTTTGATAAAATTAAAAACACCAGTGAATTGGTTAGTTTATCTGACATGTTTTCTGATATTGACGAATCTCTGAGCCAAAGGGAAGAAGAATAAGAAGAATAGTCTAAAGAACCTCCTCCAGAGTGCTTCTTTAGCTAGGGATGTTTAGCATATGGCCAAGTTTGAAGAGAAAAAAATTGACGGAAGTGATGTCTATGCTATCCGCAGGGCAAAGCTGGAAGATATGCGCAGGAATGGTTTTGATCCCTTTGGACAAAATTTCCCCAAAAAACATACATCTGAAGAAGCAAAAAGGCTCTACGTGGAAGGTTCTGAAGACCAACAAACGGTCGATGTCGCTGGAAGGATTGTAACTTTTCGGCTGATGGGTAAGGCAAGTTTTGTGAAGATTTTGGACAGCGATGGACAAATTCAACTATACGTATCGACCAATGACGTTGGCGAAGAACAGTATAAAAATTTTTCCAAATTTGATATCGGAGACATAGTGGGTGCAAGCGGAAAACTGTTCAAAACAAAAACTGGAGAAATTACGGTTCGCGTTAAAAGCATTTTGATGGTTGCAAAATCCCTACGGCCACTTCCGGAAAAATGGCACGGTTTGGTGGACAGTGACCAAATTTATCGACAAAGGTATTTGGATTTGATCATTAACCAGGAATCCCGCGACAGGGCAAAAAAGCGATGTCAAATTGTAAAAGAAATTCGACGGTTTTTATGGAACAAAGGGTTTGAGGAAATGGAAACCCCCATTCTGCAAAATATTGTCGGAGGTGCGGCTGCACGACCATTTGAAACCTTTATGAATGCCCTTAACCAAAAGTGTTACCTAAGGATAGCAACGGAGCTTTTCCTGAAAAGGATGCTGGTGGCAGGATTTGATAAAGTTTTTGAAATCGGTAGAATTTTCAGAAATGAAGGGTTGTCACGCAAACACAACCCGGAATTCACAAGTATCGAAGTATATCAGGCATTTTCCGATTACAGAGGAATGATGATTCTAGTGCGTGAAATATTCCAGCACCTTTGCCAAACTGTCATTGGAACAACAACCATAGCAACCCACGATGGAACAATTATTGAACTCGGAGGGAAATGGGCCGAAAGGCGCTATGAAGACCTGATTATCGAAGCGACAGGTGATGCCGACTGGTTTTCTTTTTCCAAAGAAAAAAAATTAAAACGATGCAAAGATCTTTCAATCGAAGTTAATCCAAACAATGAAGATTTTGAAATAACGAATGATGTTTATGGCAAAATAGTTGAACCTGGGCTTATTCAACCTACCTTTGTTACCAATTTGCCGAAAGAATTGTGCCCGCTTGCAAAAATAAATAAAACGGACAACCGTTATCTGGATGTCTTCGAATTGTGCATAAATGGTCAAGAAATCGCACCGGCTTATTCCGAACAAAATGATCCATTTGTGCAGCGGGAAATGTTCGAAAAGCAAATCGGCGAAGAAAAACACAACCTGGACAATGAATTTTTATTATCTTTGGAATATGGCATGCCTCCGGCGGGTGGCATGGGCATCGGAATAGATAGATTGGTCATTTTGTTAAC
>JAITET010000087.1 GCA_031281895.1 Puniceicoccales bacterium
AGAAAACTCTCGCTTCCCAATTGAATCCCATTTTGTCTTTTCATTGATCCTCCTAGTTCACCCTAGCGTAGGACCTTTTACACCATCTGCAACACTTTTTTACGAATATTTTACCAACCGTGGAAAATTCGCCGCAGGAGAAATTTCCCTTGATTTCCGTAAAATATTGGATAACATTTCTTTTCCATGGAAGTAGTAGGGTCTCCAGGAGAAAGTGGCATAGAGGAGCAAGGGTCGAAAGTTGGTCATAGTCTTAATGTGTCCACAAGTGACGCTCGACTCCAAGAGCAGAAAAATGTAATAACAAATACTACACTCGCTGACCGAGGTGCAACAGTTTTGAAGGTTGCAGGTACCATTGGAGGTTATGCGGACGCATTTACCTGGATGGGCCAATCGGCCATCGATGGAATTTGGGCACAATTTTCTTCACTGGCAACCTCGAAATTTTTGAATACGGTGGCATTGGCATTGGGAACGGGAACTGCAAAGCTAACGCTTAAAGATGTCCAGCAAGCCGTAGGAAATATCGTGGGAAGTATGGAGAATGGGGAAGTACAAAAAGGCGTCGCATTGGCAGGAGATGTTTTGATGCATCCGGAAAAAAATAGAGATTTCGAGGATGGCACTGGAGCAAAATTTGGCAAAAAAGACACCCTGCGCCAAATGGAAGTTGCCCTTAAAAAGCTAGATTCCATGGGCGACCAGGGTGATTCAGTCGCCATTGGGCAGGCCAAGGAACTTTTAACGGTGGCAAAAAATATTGCACAAAAGCAATTGAATGTGGCCAGGGCAGCAAAGGCTTGTAGGGTTGCGGCTAGCACGGCTTCAATGGCTGCAAATGTTGCCGGTGTTATAGGGACTGGTGGGGCAAGTTTGATTCCGTGGGTTATAAATGTTGCAACGGCAAATATTGCTTCTGCGGCTGATATTGCCCAAGAAATGGTGGGGAAAACCCATGCGGCGAAGGAAGTTTTTGCTGTAAATATGAATCATTTGAGCTCATTTTCACCGGATGTGTGCACAACCATTGAAGGATACCACACATTGGCAATGGATGTTTTGACGCATCCGGAAAAAAATAGAGATTTCGAGGATGGCACTGGAGCAAAATTTGGCAAAAAAGAGACAAAACAGATCCTTGGGAGGGGCTTGAAAGACCTTGCTAGCTTGATCCGAGATACGACAGATAGTGATGCACAAGGGGAACTGGGAAAAGTGCAACAAAATGTTAAAACGGCCCATGGAAAAGTAAGTTCCAAATTGCGCAAAGCAAGGGTAGTGAAAGGTGCCAAGATTACCAGTGCAGTTTTTGGAACAGCCGCCGTAGTTGCCGCTGGCGTAGCAACTTTTGGGTTCGGTACAATTGCTATCCTACCGGCGATTAGTGTAGGAATTGGAGTTTTAGGAACAACTATTAACAACGCGAACTTAGTCCGTAGGATGGGGTAAAGTACGCTTGAGAATTGCGAAATAAGTAAATCTTAAAAGACAGCTATCGGAAGATGAAGAGATTTTTAAAGCAACGGGAAAGCTCATTGGAGCGAGCGAAGGGACTCGAACCCTCGACATCTACCTTGGCAAGGTAGTGCTCTACCAACTAAGCTACGCTCGCTTCAGATTGGATGTAAGTTGTAACAAACACGGGACTTGTCAATGATTATTGCATGTTTTAAAAGAATTCCCTAATGTATTGATTTTGCAGTCATTAGGCAATGGAAAACTCTTTTTTAAATGCGTCAATGGCAGTCGTTGTGCCAACTAACAGTAATATGTCATCCTCCATCAGTTCCATGTCAGGTCTAATATCGCTGATTTTTTCATTTTTTCTCTGAATCCCTACGATGTTTAGGTTGTATTTTTGCCTAAAACATAGGGTGGATAAAATATTGCCGACGAAGTTCTTATCACTTCCGACGCAGAAATTTAAAATGTCGAACTGGGCATTGGTCCACTTTGGCTTTTTCCCTTCGCTTTCCTTAAGCAAAATTGCTTTGGCATCATTTATTTGAGACTTTGTTCCTATGAAAATTATGTGATCTCCGGGGAACAGTTGACTACTTGGATTGAGCTTGTAGGATGTCAAACCGCCACGGGCAATGGCAATAACAGTAGCCCCCGTTAACTCACGAAGTTTTAGTTCGGAAAGTTCCTTGCCTACGCTATCGTAGTTTGGCTGCAGTAAAATTTCATGGATTTCTACGGGCCAAGGATTGTTGGCAGCGGCTCTGGCTAAAATAGATTTTCTATGGAGTTGTTCCTGTGATTCTATCCTATCGTTAAAATTTTTAATAAATGCTAGCTCGAGCTTGTTATTGAGCTTCGATAGCTGTCTCCATAGGAAAATCGCTAGAATAACAGCAATCGATCCAAATAAAATTACGGGGACGCCGTGGGGCAAATACCTTGAAGCAATCCCTAGAAAAATACCACTGAATAAAAATAAAGCTGCAATAATGGAAATGGCTTTCATTACATTGAACACTCTGTTATGTAGTAATTCCTTCTGGGTATGTTTATTCACTGAGCCTTTAATCAAATTGGCAAATATTGCTTGAATATTTTTTATAATACCGACTAAAAATGGTATGCAAATTAAAAACGCTGTCACCCAAATGCACAATTGAAATGCGTTGGAACTGATTTCGAAGATTTTTTCTTCGGACAATTGCTCCGCATAGGATTTACTGACCATGCAGAATACTTTGCTCAAAAATTTTAGTATGGAGGACAATACATTTCCAAATTCTCCACTTTTGGTCAATGCTGCTAGCCATGAAACGGAAAACAGGGTGCCGCTCAGCAAAAATAACCAAAGCAATGCTAATAAAAGCTGGCGGATTAC
>JAITET010000058.1 GCA_031281895.1 Puniceicoccales bacterium
GCCGTTAAAATGAAAACGGGGGCCCGTGCACTGCGTTCGCTTCTAGAAAACATGATGCTCGATATTATGTACAAGGTCCCTCAAAATGACAAAATTTCCGAAGTGATAATCTCAAAGGACGTTTACAATAAACAATGCGAACCAACATTTGTAACGAAAGAATAATCAAAAAATTTTTGACTTAAAATCAAAAATTTTACTGACATATTCCTCTATTACATTTAAAAGGGAAACATGACATTTACAAGCCTTTTTGTCGCGATAGCCCTCTTGGGATCTTTTTATAACGCCACATTTCGTATGAAATTGAGCTATACGCTTTGGTTGATTAGCAATGTTTACCTTTGTATCCATAATTTTATCATCAAGGAATATTCCCAGGCCTTTTTGTTTGGAGCATATTTGATTACAACGTTTGTAGGGATTAAAAACACGTATAAAGATAAGGATTGGTTCAAGCCAAAGAAAAATTGGGAAAGATAAATGTGGCAAACCGATAATTGAAACAAAAAAACGTAAAGCGAGGACAACTTTCTGTTACCGGAAAAGTTACGCGACGTTTTCTGTGCTGAAGAAGTGTTCGCCGGCTATACAGGGACAGTGATCGGTGATGACGGATATATTTCCACCCCTTCAAGATTCTTTGGCCAAAAAGGTATACGGTCCCATTGCCAAACATCGCCAAAATATGGCCCCGATTCCCGGAGAAAAAAGATTCCTAAAAAAACGGTCGATCATAGAAACCATGATCGGAAAATTTGAAAATTTCTTCGGCGAAACATTTTCCCGTTTCCTCTCCCCACAATCTGCTTTTAGGAAAGGTTGTAAATTTTATTGTAAAAAATGGTAAAAGTAGCTATCCTAGAGGAGATGGATGTTTCAGGAACAATCACACATACACGAGATGAGGCCAGGAGGACTGGAAAGACTCAAGAGGCAACAATAGAAGTGGGGGGTCGTATATGCACGATAAAAGCAACCCCTGGAAGGTGGCTATTCCAAGGAACTAACATCAAGATAGAACATAAAACTTTAGACGGACGAACATGCACAGCGAGCTTTACCTATGATGAGGGACGAGGGATAACGGAAGGGATTAAAACTTTAGCAAAAGGTATCAAAAATATTGAGGCAGAATTCACCGCTGCAATAAAGATACCCGAAGTAAGCAAGAAGTACACCAAAAAGCAGGCACTCCAGACCATTTTCAGGGGAATGGGCAGTTTTACCCAACCAATGTCTATTAGCTCTATATATTATAATGGTCCAAGGATTTTGTCATTTTTAGGAGACGTTGAAAAATTTGTCCGAGAAAATGATTTAACTAGAACTGAAATAGCAGAGCTGAAGCAAAACTTACGAAAGTTGTGTGGTGATACGACTATACAATGGAGAAATGGGCAGTTTTCAATAAATGAATGTGATGGAAATCCCCACTGTCGCAATATCGCTCTCCAGGCGGAATCCCTTGAAATACTGCTCGATGCTAAGGCACATGGCCAGGTTAAGCTGGAAAGGAATGTCCCTCCCGCAGTAAAAAAACTAGGCAACGGGAGTTATAATACCGTAAGCCTTGCCCATACCCAAAAGGGAGGGAAGGGACCGATAGCATTAAAACCATGCGATCAGTCAAAAAGTAAAAATGATCAAACTGGGTTTGCAAAAGGAGCGTCAATGGTGCAACGCTTCATTGGAACAGCAAGCGGGGGTTATAGGCGCAACAAAGCAACCGCAAGGGTACAGGATATGCTTTGCGAGGTTGGGACACGAATGACAGTAAAAGTTCCCCGTGTGATAGCCACCGTTTCCGCAGCGGAAATAAATGGGGTCCCTTCCATTGCCATGGAAATGTTGGAAGGGAAGACCGTAGGGGTGTGTGCTAGAGAGAGAGAACAGTTAAATACGACAACGAGTTCATACGCCGGGAAACCTGGATGCAACTTCAGGACGTACTGACGGGACAAGTCGATAGGCACGGCCACAATGTAATGCAAACAAAAGATGGACCCGTTGCCATTGACCACGATTTGTCATTCCCAACGAATCCTCCGCGGAATTGTGCCAGCCTGGTTCCTACGCTTATTGCAGTTCCATTTCAAGTGCAAACGGAAGATGGTATCAGAGTCAGGGAAAGGGCTGTCGACAACGTATTTTATAGAAACTATTGCATGCCTCCCGTCATAGACCGAGAAATGTACAATGTAATAATGGCCATTGATTTGCAAAATTTGGAAGCTACATACCGGGAGTGTGGTTTAACAAGGTTTGAAATTGGTGCAGCAATGGGCAGGGCAAGAGGATTACAGGCGGCAGCTCAATGGCTGTGGGAGCAGAGCCGGGTGATAGAACCGACCAGATGGGCCGAATCGCAAAGAGTAAAGAATTTTTGCAACGATCAAAATTTCTATGCGGCTCGACATTATCATTGAAGGGGGTAAAAACCATAGCAGAATAAATTTTAAAAAATTTAAGCAAAACATGTTACCCCTATCCACGCTAGGTGGAACCGGGCAAAGGGTCAACAATATTAACCCATGATAGGTGGCTTCTCTTTGGACTTTTGGGAAGGATTTACCCGTTGCAGTCAAAAGAAAGTGAGGCGGGAAACTTTTTGAAACATGGCGACCTACTTAATTATTATTCCGGTAAATTTTTTAATTTCTTGCAGTTCCTGGTTTTTTTTGGTTTTATAAGACATCCATGTTCAAATTTTTGAAAAAATTTTCCAGGTCCGCCAAGGATACGGCCAAAAAATTTTTCCACCTAATTATTCCCCACGCCATCGACAGAGAGTCGATAAAAAATATCGAAAATGTGCTCTATGACGCCGATTTTGGCACAGAAGTTACTCCCGAGATCATCGATGAAATAAAATCTGCCCTGAAACATGATAGGGAATTGCGAAGGGAAAATATTATCCATATCGTATCCATGGTCTTGAAAAGAAACCTGGAAGGATCAGAGGCATCCCTAAACATTGGCGAGCAAAGGCCACAAGTTATTTGCTTGGTTGGGGCTAATGGTGTCGGAAAGACGACAACTGCTGCCAAATTGGCCCATTTTTATAAAACTGCTGGTAAAGAAGTCATGCTCGGTTCCTGCGACACATTTCGTGCTGCCGCCAATGAACAATTGAACTCCTGGGGATCAAAATTATCCGTTGAGGTTATTTCAAGTCAACATGGAGCGGACCCTGCCGCCGTCGCCTTTGACGCCTACAAAGCGGCACTTGCCCGAGGAAAAGACATTCTGATTTTAGACACTGCTGGCAGGCTCCATGTCAAATCCAACCTGATGGCAGAATTGCAAAAAATTTTTCGGGTTTTAAAAAAATCAAATTCCAATTTGGTTCCAAATGTCTGGCTGGTCATAGACAGTGCGATCGGGAGCAATACCATAGAATCGGCTAAGGCCTTCCATGCTGAAATTGGACTTACGGGATTAATTATGACAAAGCTTGACGGAACCAGTGTCGGTGGCACGCTTGTTGGGGCCTATAAAAAACTTCACATTCCAATCTATTTCATCGGAACAGGTGAAACCCCCGACTCACTGGAACAGTTCTCCATTGAAAACTACATTCACAGGCTATTTCCATCCGATAATTTGCGAAATTCACATGGCTAGGACTTAAAAAAATAAAAGACGAAAAAAATCAGGGAGCAGCCGACAGCAATATGAAAAACAAAACTTCTCTGCCCCTATAAACATTGTTAAAGAATTTTTCCCAAAAGAGTTTATAAATCTTTACGTCAAGTTACTTACCGATGCGGTTGTGAATTTTTTTAAAAATCGGGATCCCAAAAATGTAAAAGGTCTTTTTTTGTTTTTCTCTTTTTATTTTAAAAATTTCCAAGCAAAATATGGTCATTTTAGATATCATCGGTCCAAGACTGATATTAATAAACTTTTTAAATAAGTGTTTCCATGGCCGTGGAGCAGAAACAATGTACGAATTTTTTTGTTGTGTAAAATCATGTTTTCTAAATTCCTGCATCATAACATCAATGCATGCTTCCCATGAAAAATTCTTCGCCCGTTTAAGCCCTTTCTGGGATAATTCTTGCCGCAATTTTTCATCATAATATACCTTTTCATAGGCGTCTACCATGGCTTCATCGTTTGTAGGGTCGATCAAAATTCCGGCATCACCAACGACTTCTGGGATAGAGGTCGTATTGGATGCGATTACTGGACATCCGCACTGCATGGCTTCGAGCGGAGGTAGTCCAAATCCCTCGTAGAGTGATACAAAAATGCAACATTCAGCATGGGAATATAATGAAGCCAAATCCTCATCTTCCACGTAACCGGCCCTGATAATTTTTGTGTTATTTTCGCCAAGGCTTGCCATTTCAGCATTGAAAAATTCTTCAAAATCATCAACAACACAACCGGCAACAACAAAAACCAAATCATCGATATGATTTTTCCCAATGAATTTAATGAAGTTTTTGAGTGTAAAAATAAGATTCTTTCGCGATTCTATTGCACTGACGGTGAAAAGATAACGCTTATCAATCGGAATGCCGTATTTTATCCGAATTTGCCGGTTCTGCTCTCCGTCGATACACGGATAAAAGTTCGAACTTGCCGCCAACGATATTTGGGTGATTTTATTGGGGTCAACCCGGGGAAGTAGTTTGATGATGTCACTTTTGGTAGAGTTTGAAACGGCAAATATGTAAT
Organism: Puniceicoccales bacterium; assembly: GCA_031281895.1. Taxonomy (GTDB): domain Bacteria; phylum Verrucomicrobiota; class Verrucomicrobiia; order Opitutales; family JAIRKQ01; genus JAIRKQ01. The sequence continues at coordinate 4,690 of JAITET010000058.1, forward strand.
CCTTCCACGTTAAACCTTTAACTATTTTGAAGAACAATGGATCCTTGCTATGTAATGGACAAACCATTGGAATAAGGTCATGAATAATGGTATAACAAACAATGCCGGTTCTTTTAATCCCTTTAGGAATGGGACCGCGGGGAGACAAAAAAATATCAAAGTCCTTTACATTGCCGTGAAAAATCCTAGGCGTAAAACCAATACCACCCTCCGAGAAAGTTTTTTTTACACGGTGGTAGACGTAGTAATCCATCCCGGCATATACTTCCACTTCAAGTTCAGGTCGCCTGAGTAATTCTTTGAAAATATTATAAACAACGAAAAATATACCTCGTCGTCCATTATTTTTGCATAGGTAAGACTCTAAACATTGAGCATCGTATAATACTTTTATTTTGGCTTTCCGATTAAATTTTTCTTTCAAAAACAAATCGTCCATTAATTAAGCCCTCGGTTCCAATTTTTCAAAATCAACGATGAGGAATTAGCTTTGTTTTCTCCTCCAACTCCAAATTCTACCATTACGTCACATTCTCTACACACTTCTATTTCTGGAATATTTTCCTTCGTCCGATCTCCCCCATTTGCGAATATCAGCCGATCAGTTGGATATTTTTCACGAATCTCGCGAATTCCATTGCATGCAGAATTGTCACTGTCATCAAATCCTAACACGTCGACAACATTTTTTAAGCTTCCACAAATCGCCCTACGCGTTGCAAATCCCATGAAATTTTTACCTTTCTTGCGGCATAACCATTCATCGGAATTAAGCAATATTATCACACCATTTCCCCGCGAACCAGCATCTTTTATTAGACTTATGTGCCCTTCGTGAATGGGATCAAATCCACCACTAACAATGTAATAAGTTTTTTTCAAAAAAAAAGTATTTCATCACTAATACTCTTCCCACCGAAAAAGTAAAGTAAATACCTTTTTAGTTTAATTATGCACACGAGTAAGTTGAAATGCTATTCCAACACTGCTTGGGCTGCCGCTAGCCTTGCAACGGGAACACGGTTTGGTGAACAGCTGACATAGGATAGTCCAATTTTGTTGCACAATTTGATGGATGTTGGATCTCCTCCATGTTCCCCACATATGCCGATTTTTAGGTCTTTGCGGGTCGCTCGTCCGCGCTCACAGGCAATTTTGATCAATTCACCGACGCCCAATTCATCGATGGAAGCGAATGGATTATTTTTAATAATTTCACGCTCCAGGTATTGTGGCAAAAATCCATTGGCATCGTCACGGCTCATCCCAAGGGTCGTTTGGGTCAGATCATTTGTTCCAAAACTGAAAAACTCTGCATCTTCCGCAATTTCTCCAGCCCGTAAACATGCTCGAGGAATCTCTATCATCGTACCTATTTTATAGGCAAGGGAACATCCAAGACGTTGTTCCACTGCTTCCGCAGCTTCGCGGATGATCTTCGCCTGATGTTTAAATTCGGCGGCAAAAGTCGTCAGCGGTACCATAATTTCAGGATGAACCTCTATTCCTTCTCCCTTGACCTTTGCAACGGCTTCAAAAATTGCTGTGCTTTGCATGGCAGTAATTTCCGGATACGAAATCCCCAGGCGGCAACCTCTATGGCCGAGCATAGGGTTACTTTCAGACATCGCTTCCACACGCAGTTCCAAATCGGTTGGACTCTTCCCTAATTTTTTTGCCAGGGATTCAATGGCATGCCTTTCGTGGGGCAGAAACTCATGTAAGGGTGGGTCCAGTAATCGAATGGTAACGGGGTATCCCTTCATTTCACGAAAAATTCCTTCAAAATCTCCCTGTTGCAGAGGTTTTAACTTGTCTAGTGCCTTTTGGCGATCTTCGACGTTATCCGCCAGTATCATTTCACGCATGTAATCAATGCGTTCTCCCTCGAAAAACATATGCTCTGTCCTACAAAGACCTATGCCTTTTGCCCCCAATTGGACGGCAGCTTTGGCTTGTTTAGGACTATCGGCATTGGTTCGAATGTCGAGCTTGCGATAGCTGTCCGCCCAAGACATTACGGAATCAAATATGCGAAATGTATAACTTTTTTCTGCCGCCATCGTTCCCGAAAGAACTTGGGTAACTTCGGATGGGGCTGTTTCAACGTGACCAATGAAGATTTCTCCCGTTGTCCCGTCAATGGAAATCGGTTCCCCTTCTTTTACCGTAACACCATTTGCGGATACCTGTTTCTTTGCATAATCGATTACCAAACCGCCCGCCCCACAGACGCAAACTTTTCCCATTTGCCTTGCAACCAAAGCCGCATGGGAACTGACCCCCCCATGGCTAGTAACTATCCCTTCAGCGGCCAGCATACCTCGGATATCTTCAGGGGACGTCTCCGTCCTACAGAGAACAACTTTTTCGCCTCTGCCGTGCATTTCTTCCGCTTTCTTCGCTGAAAAATATACATTTCCCGATGCTGCTCCGGGTCCTGCCGGTAATCCACTGGCGATTTTTTTCACTTTCTTTTTCCCCGCCGCGTCGAAAATCGGTACTAGCAGCGAAGAAATAGAGTCCGCCGGGATACGTTTTATGGCCATTTCCTTATCAATGAGGCCTTCGTTGACCATTTCAACAGCTATCCTAACAGCCGCCAGACCGGTACGCTTGCCATTTCGCGTTTGGAGCATGTATAATTTATCATTTTCGATGGTGAATTCGAAATCCTGCATGTCGCGGAAATGATGTTCGAGGGTTTGACAAACCTTAACCAACTGGTCAAAAACGACGGGCATGTCGTTTTTCAAATTCGCAATTGCTTGGGGCGTGCGAATACCGGCAACGACATCTTCTCCCTGGGCATTTATTAAATATTCACCGTAGAAAACATTTTCACCGTTTGCGGGATCTCTGGTAAAGGCAACTCCCGTTGCACAATTATTGCCCATATTGCCAAATACCATGCTTTGCACGTTGACCGCGGTCCCCCATTCCGCTGGAATATTATATTTTCGACGGTAGATTACCGCACGCTCATTGTGCCAGGATTCAAAAACAGCACCGATAGCTCCCCTCAGCTGGTCAAAAACATCCTGGGGAAATTCCTTGCCCGTCCGTTCAACGATCAACTTTTTGTAACGAACAATGATATCCTTGAGGTTTTCAGCTGTCAAATCGGGATCGCTGTGCACACCAGCTTTCCCTTTAACATCTGATAAAATTTCTTCAAACGGGTCACGGGATTCGTCATTTTCCGCATGAACCCCCATCACAACATCACCGTACATTTGAATAAATCTACGGTAGCAATCGTAAGCGAACCTAGGATTGTTGGTATTTTCAACCTGACCAATGACAGTTTCATCGTTCAATCCTAGGTTTAAAATAGTATCCATCATCCCCGGCATGGATTCACGGGCACCCGAACGAACGGAAAATAATAGGGGATTCTTAACATCACCGAACTTTTTCCCCTGCTGTTTTTCCACATTGGACAAGGCCTTTTTAACGTCTGTCCAAACATTATCCGGTAATTTGCCATTATTGTTATAATACTCGGCACAAACCTCTGTTGTAATCGTAAAACCCGGAGGGACAGGCAACCCAATCTTTGCCATTTCTGCAAGGTTGGCCCCCTTTCCTCCCAACAAAGCACGCATGCTAGCATCGCCATCAGTCTTTGTGCCAAACTCATATATGAAATTTCCTATGCTCATAACATTCCTTAGCCTGACAAGCTATATGAAACATCCCCACCGTTGTCAAATATCAAAAAACGCAAAAAATCACTAACCATTTGGTAGTTCTCTGGATGCTATAACTTTTTTCAAATACTCAATGGCAGATGGTAGTTTTAGCACGCCAGTAAAATTACTGTCTATGCGTGAACGTACGGAAACTATGCCCGTTTCGACTTCTTTGGGGCCCAGAATAAACATGTGGGGGATTTTTTCGACTTCCGCACGCCGAATTTTACTATTCAATTTATCGGAATGTCCATCCACGGCCCCACGAATCCCGTGGGCCTTTAGCTCACGATTAATTCCATTGGCATAGGCGACCAAATCATCATTCAACGGGATGATCCTAACCTGTTCTGGAGCCAACCAGGTTGGAAAATCTCCCCCGAAATGTTCAATTAATAGCCCTACAAAACGTTCAAGGGATCCAAATGGAGCACGGTGGATCATTATTGGACGGGATTCTTTGTTGTCGCTCCCGATGTATGACATTTTAAAACGCTCGGGAAGATTGTAGTCCACTTGCACCGTTCCCAGTTGCCATTCGCGACCGATTACATCTTGGACAATAAAATCAATTTTGGGACCGTAAAATGCGGCCTCTCCATCGGCTACTTCAAAAGGAACCCCCAATTCGTCGGCTGCCGCCCGTAGTGCTCTTTCTGCAGCTATCCAATTTTCATCATCCCCGATATATTTATCTGAATTTCTGTCACGTAACCCAATTCGCACGCGGAATTTTTCCATTCCGAGGGTTTTGAAGATAACTTTCACTAGATACAGACATCCGTTAATTTCATCGTGGAGTTGTTCCTGTGTGCAAAAAATATGGGCATCGTCCTGTGTAAAGCTTCTCACCCGTGTCATGCCGCTCAATTCTCCCGACTGTTCCCACCGATAAACGGTCCCGAATTCCGCGACCTTAAATGGCAAATCCCTATAGGATCGCTGATCCGACATGTATATCATGATATGACCTGGACAATTCATTGGTTTTAGCAAAAAACCATCCGCTTTTCCTCCTTCAAGATCATCAAACATCGCTTTACATGATTGGTTTGAGGCTGTGGCTTTTTCGAGGGACTCCCTATCCGGTAAGGGAGGGAACTGAGACTCCTTATAGTAGGGAAAATGCCCCGATGTTTTGAAAAGTCCAAGTTTGGCTATGTGGGGAGTAAATACCTGTTGATAACCTTGTTTTTCGAGTTCTTCGAGGATAAAATTTTGTAATTCCTGCCGAATAATAGCACCCCTAGGTAACCATAATATCATGCCCTGACCGAACTCATCATTTATGGTGAAAAGTTTCAGTTCTTTCCCCAACTTACGATGGTCTCGCATCTTCGCATCTTCGAGCATTGCCAAGTATTCATCCAATTCTTTTTTTGATGCAAACGCAGTCCCCGAAATCCGTTGTAGCTGTTTATTTTTTTCACTGCCACGGTAGTAGGCACCCGCAATCCCCAGTAATTTGATCGCTCCAATTTCCTTTGTCGAATTGACATGTTCTCCCCGGCAGAGATCTGTAAATTCTCCATTGGTATACAATGAAATTTCTTCTCCTTCGGGAATATCTGCTAGCCGTTCAAGTTTATAGGTTTGATTTTTTGATTTCATTAGAGCCATCGCCTCGTCGCGGCTGACGAAAGTTTTGACAAATTTTTGATCTTCCGAAATTATTTTTAACATCTCCTCCTCGATTTTTCCCAAGTCTTCTTGGGAGAATTTATGGTCCAGGTCGAAGTCATAGTAAAACCCTGTTCGCGTTGATGGTCCGATATCAAGTTTAGCTTCCGGGAATAGTCGTAACACCGCTGTCGCCAATACATGGGACGCGGAATGACGAATTTTATCTAAATCAACACACTCATTCATTGCCGCCCTATTCCTAGGGAAGATTTTTCGAAAAAAAAGGAAAAAAGAAGATTTTGTTGAAAATATCCTGCATCAAAAGAAAATGGCAATATTTCCGCTAAAAAATCATCATCCGGCTCGCCATCATGTTATAACTTCATAAATATTAGACATCGATTCCAATGTAATTTACAAAAAAATGTTTGTAATTTGAAGTCGAATGACTATAATAACATTTCCGAAGGAGATATTTATGACAACATCTAATACATTAATTGACTATGTTTTTTCAAGGGAAATCATTGATTCACGCGGAAATCCTACCGTTGAAACGGAGGTGACATTAAATAATGGTGTTAGAGGGCGAGCAGCCGTACCGTCGGGTGCAAGTACTGGAGAACGGGAAGCGATTGAACTGCGCGATGGTGTTGCCCCAAAAACACAACTTGGTGACGAAAGTCTGCGCAAGCGGTTTGGAGGGAAAGGGGTTATTGCCGCCATAAACAATGTTAACACAACAATCTCAGAAAATATAATCGGCATGGACGCAACCGATCAAATGGCACTCGATGCAGCACTAATTGCGTTGGACGGGACAGAAAATAAATCGAAGTTGGGAGCCAATGCAATTCTGAGCGTTTCAATGGCAGCCGCAAGAGCTGCTGCAAAAAGTCTAGACATACCACTTTTTAAATACCTGGGAGGCAGCAATGCAAAAATTTTGCCCGTTCCCTTGATGAATATCCTCAATGGGGGAGCCCATTCGGATGCCCCAGTCGATATCCAGGAATTTATGATCATGCCCCACAATGCTCCAACCATACGGGAAGCAATTAGGATGGGAGCTGAGACATTTCACGCTCTGAAAAAGATTTTGAAAAACTTGAATCTATCTTCCGCCGTCGGAGATGAAGGTGGGTTTGCTCCCAACGTTTCATCCAATGAGCATGCGCTGGAAATCATCGTCCAAGCGATTGAGTCCGCTGGTTATAAACCGGGCCACGATATTTCAATCGCATTGGATGCTGCCGCATCGGAATTTTACGATGGAAAGACCAATGCCTACGTCTTCAAAAAGTCAGACAAATCTCAGCATTCGTCCGATCAAATGATAGATTTTTATGAAAAGCTCGTTGGAAAATTTCCCATAGTGTCCATCGAAGACGGGTTGTCCCAAAATGATTGGGAAGGATGGGCTAGGTTCACGCAAAAACTCGGCCACAGGATTCAAATAGTTGGCGATGACATATTTGTCACGAATGTAAAATATCTAAAGCGGGGAATCGAGAAAAAATCTGCAAATGCGATTCTAATAAAAGTTAATCAAATTGGGACATTAACCGAAACATTCGACGCCATAGAAATAGCAAAATCAGCATCTTTCAGGTCCATAGTTTCACATCGCTCAGGGGAAACGGAGGACACAACCATTGCCGACATCGCGGTGGCGACAAACGTCGGGCAAATTAAAACGGGTTC
>JAITET010000048.1 GCA_031281895.1 Puniceicoccales bacterium
TAATTTCCTACGATGAGAGTGATGCCATAGCAGTTGCATTTTGCCATGCTTGGACATTCAAGGGCAATCTTTGAAGGGTATAGGATAAGATGGAACTAGAAATAGGCAAAGCTTACTGGTCCAATGGCGTCTGCCGTGTACATTCCTGGCTTTCAACTTTATCCCTTCCCTTAAAATCCTGAGCCTGAAGTGAACTTTGTCGAAAGTTTTCTAAAAAAGCTAGAATTTTTCCTAAAAGACTTTACTCTTCAGGAAAGAGTGTCAAGGAAGGCTAATATAACTTTGATTGGTGTGTTTATTGTCACGGCAATGGTGCTATTTCTAGTGGCGGTATTTGTGTTTTCATCGGCAGGCTGGTTTGCAAAAAAAGTAACGTTTTATACTTTTTTTAATGCATCTCTTAACGGGCTTGAAGTGGGTGCTCCCGTAAAGTTCAAGGGGATTAAAGTTGGAGTAGTAAAATCCATAGAAATAATCTACGACGTGGGGACCGATGAGGCTGTAGCTGCTGTAATCTTCGACGTTGATGCTAATTTGTTCAAAACAATTGGAGGAAACAGAATGCGTGTCGTAGATTATAATATGTTTTATGGTGAGCAAATTAAACGCGGTTTGGCGGCCAAACTATCGATGGAAAGCATTTTGACGGGCAAATTATTCGTGGGTCTGAACTATCATAAAAATGAACAGGAAAGGTTTTCCAAGGATATTGTCCTGGGCAAATATCAGCAAATGCCGTCGGTTGCCACGGAACTTGATGAGTTGATGGCTAGCTTTGATGTAATAATGGGAAAGCTATCAAAGGTGGAATGGGAAAAAGGGTTTCACACGATAATTTCCGCACTGAACAACCTAAAGATTGCAGCTAAAGCTTTAGATTTCTCATCGATAAAAAGGGCGATGGATGCCATCTCCAGTGCATTATCTTCAGATTCCAGCACAAGGCAATCCGTGGATGATATTCTACAACAGTTGTCCAAAATGCTACGTTCTTTGCGGGTATTGCTGGAATATATTGAAAGAAACCCCAATGCATTGATTGTAGGAAAGGCGCTATGAAATATACAAGAGTGTTGCTATTTTTCTTTTTTTGTTGCTATGTTTTCTTAGGAGCGGGGTGTTCGGTTCTTGCTCCCCAAAAGGATTTTTCAAAATTTTACACATTTTGTGCCTATGATTCATCAGAAAAAATACCCGACCCTTCGGGGGCAAGGCCGGTAATTATAAACCTAACGGTCGGAGAGATTCCTTCCTATGCAGATTGCCCATATGTTGTTACAATGTCTAATCATGGGCAGTTGATCTTGTCGGGAATTGCCAGATGGGCAGAACCACTGCAAGATGCATGCACTAGAGCTCTAACCCATAAATTATCCGAATTTATGGGTGACCATGTAACTGTTATTCCTTCCACATATACCAGGGGAAATACTTTTTTTTGCGATTTCCTTCTATCGATTGGCATTAGCGATTTTATATGTAATGAACCAGAAAAGAAAGTCGTTTTGGATTGCACCTGGTCATTATTTAACCTTGCTTCCCGAAGACAGGTATTGATCCGTAGGCACATAAAATTAACCCCCTATGATGGAAGCAACTACGAAGACATAATAGCCGCCATGGAACTTGCACTATGTGGATTGGCTTGGGATATTGCTGAAAAGATAGGACAAATCTGCCCAGGGGCAGCCTTCGTAGAGCAAGGAGGGATAGGGAAAAGCCAGGCGGATGGCAGCTAGTAAATGGAGAATTGGTGACCGAAGACAAAAGTTGAAAATTCTTTCAGAAGAAATTGTCCCAGAAAAGTTTTAGGGAATGGGGTGACATTTTGTAAACAATTCTTGACAAGGGGTAGGATTAGCTTTTGTTTTTGCTGTAGTTAAAAATATATGGCGTTGAAAATTAGATTGCAAAGGCGAGGAAATAGAAATCGTCCCGTGTATAAGATTGTTGTAGCAGAAAGTACAAGTCGTCGTGATGGAAAGTTTGTTGAAGCCATAGGGAACTATAATCCCAATGCCCGTGGCAATACTCCGGCGTTGGCTTTAATTTTGGACCGTGCGGATTACTGGATGAGCGTGGGAGCTAAACCAACGGATACGGTAAAATCCTTGATAAAAAAGGCTAGGGAATTTCAAATTTCTGCATAAAATTTGGTGGGCTATGCTAAAATTCGATTGTCTGTCATTGTTTCCTGAAATGCTGAGTGGGTTTATATCCTACAGCATCCTAGGTCGTGCCATACAAAACGGGATGGTAATGGTTTGTCTTCAAAATCTGCGTAATTGGGCAACGGATAAACATAGCCTGACAGATGATAGTCCATTTGGTGGAGGTTCAGGCATGGTGATGAAACCGGAACCAATTTTTGCAGCGGTTGAAATGCTGCGGAGCGAACATTCTAAGGTGATATTTTTGTGTCCTGATGGGGAGATTTTTAATTCCAACATGGCCCAGGAGCTGTCCCGGGAAGAACATTTAATATTGTTGTCGGGGCACTATGAAGGTGTCGATGAACGGGTTAGGGAATTTTTGGTTGACAAGGAAATTTCGATAGGGGACTATGTTTTAACCAATGGTACGCTAGCGTCAGCGGTTTTAATGGACTCAGTTATTCGGCAAATACCGGGAGTCTTGGGAAGTGATGGTTCACTGAATCAGGATAGTTTCAGTGATGGATTGCTATCTTTTCCACAATATACACGCCCTGCCGAATTTCGCGGGATGTCAGTTCCCGATGTTCTTTTATCGGGAAATCACGCCGAGATCGCCAAGTGGCGTCAAAGTCAACGGTCATTGCGAACCAGAAAACGCAGACCAGATTTAATAAAAGAGTAAGGATTTGAAATGAATCGAGAAATAGAAGAAATTGTTACTGGAAATCAGATCAAAAAAGATCGGGATGTTTTTAAAGTAGGGGATGCCGTAGGTGTCCATACAATCGTAAAGGAAGGCGACAAAGAAAGGATTCAGGTGTTTTCTGGCATTGTGATCGCTCGCCGGGGTTCTGGTATTAATCAAACATTTGTGGTCAGAAAAATTTCATACGGTGAAAGTGTAGAGCGCATATTCAATTTAAATTCACCGTTTATTTCGAAAATTACGGTGGATCGTGTGAGCAAAGTCCTACGTTCAAAACTCTATTACATGCGCAAAAGGGAGGGCAAAAGTGCCATGAAGGTCCAGGAGATTTAACTAAATAGCTTTCGCAGATGAACGATGTTAGGGTACGATTCGCTCCTAGTCCAACGGGGTTTTTCCACATTGGAAGTGCTCGTACGGCTTTGTTTAACTGGTTGTACGCAAAACATCGGGGAGGAAAATTTATACTCCGCATTGAGGATACGGATGATGAGCGGGATCGGAAAGAATTTCTTGATGTTTTGATCCATGGTTTACACTGGCTTGGTTTGTATTGGGATGAAGGGCCTGGTGTGGGAGGTGATTACGGTCCATATTTTCAAAGCCAACGGTCCGATGTTTATCAAAAATACATCGAAATCTTAGAGGGCGGAGGTTTCACCTACGAACGGGATGGTGCGTTATATTTTAGAGTTTCCCATAGGTCCCAGGTCATCCATGACCTAATTCGCGGTGATGTCAGCAGGGAGGAAGAAAAAGATTTTGTCATCGTTCGCTCGAATGGGAAACCGGTTTTTCATCTGGTCAACGTCGTCGATGACATTGCCATGCGGATTACACACATTATCCGTGGCGAAGACCATCTGTCTAATACGAGCAAACACATCGAACTATTCAATGCCTTCGGCGTAAAGCCTCCGCTATTTGCACATATTCCTTTGATCCTGAAATCTCAAGGTTCTGGCAAGATGAGCAAACGCGATAGCGGTGCCCTAGTAGAAGACTATGAAAAAAATCATTTCATAGCCGACGCTGTTCGCAACTATCTATGCCTCCTCGGGTGGTCTCCCAAGGAAGATAGGGAAATTTTGCCCCTGGATGAAATTGTACGATTATTTGACATTGGTGATGTCAACAGAAACAACGCTAGGTTCGATGAAAAGAAAATGTCATTTTTTAATTCGGAATACCTGCGAGCATTATCCTTCGATGACTTTTGTGGTCGTGCACTGGCTGTTTTGAAGAGTAGCTATTTGCCCATTGGAGAATTTGATGCACAATATGTTAGAGATGTCCTGGCCCTATGCCAGGAAAAATTGCGTTCATTCGCCGAATTACCGAATTTTATCGAATATTTTTTTACCGAAAGTTTTCCCCATGACCGAGACGCTTTAGCAAAATTGCAGTCGAAGTTCGACGTACAAACGCGGCTAGATGAATTTAAATTGGCATTTGAATCATTGGATATCGTTGACGAAACATCCATCGAAAATTTGATCCGTGAATTGGCGATTCACCATGGGGTTAACACGGGGGAGTACATCCATAGTGTCAGGTTGGC
>JAITET010000071.1 GCA_031281895.1 Puniceicoccales bacterium
GAAGAAAAAGTGGTAGAATACGAATCACTAAAAAAAATAAAGGAGTCACTATGGGACAAATACTACACGGATGTGCCAAAACGACAGAGGCAGTGCGTAGAGCGATACAAGATAGTCAATAAAAGAAGGAAGTTTTGAACGGTTAAGGCAGTATTTTCCGAAGTCGCGTGGCAAGCCACGAGTGGATGATCGGCGTGTAATCAGCGGAATCGTTTATGTTTTGCGCAACGGACTGCAATGGAAGGACGCTTCGAAAGAATACGGTCCCCACAAGACGTTATACAATCGATTCGTGAGGTGGAGCAGGCTGGGAGTGTTTGCCAAAATTTTGCAGAAACTATCCAAAGAAGGAACGAAGATGACTATATTGGTAGATTGAACTATTTTAAAGTTTCAGCCTGATCTCGTCTATCCCGCATGGATGCTTGGTCTCCGACCGGAGACTCGAACCCCGAATCAATTTACTATTGGTTAAATAAGCTATCGATGGATTTTACGTATCGATTTCCGGATGCATCTGCAAAAACGATGTGATCTCCGTTTACCTCTGAAATGAAAACCGTAGAATCGGCACCTATAGGACCGCTACCATCGATAATTCTATCATCAACTTTTATTTTGCACGAATTTTTATCGCACATCACTTCCGATACCCTATGGCTATGGAAAAAGCTATCGACGGCCTTTTGGAGGTCGGTATAGCCAACCGATCGGCTTGGGGAGGCTTGAACAAAGGCGCGGTTGTCCTTCGTCCTTTTGCGTTTTGAAGCGATATTTTCATTTTCGTAGCCATGCAAAACATTGCGTTTTTGTCTTAGGAGATCTTTTTCATGTTTTACCGCAAGGGCCGCCCGTGCATATTCTACCTTTGATACTTGGCCATCGTAAGTTTTTAACCCGACGAATGCTATAGCCGTAAAGGCCAGAGGTAGTACCACCGCAGGCTTTTGCAAAACTGATAAAACATTTCCATAGGAAAACTGAGCTTTTAGCGACGAGAACTGAGCCCTTAGTGACTCGCGAATATTTGAAACGGAAGATTGCAAGCGCGTGGCATAGCTGATACATGTCGTCCTAGAAGCATTGGCGGACTTTTTTAGAAAAGAGTGGAAGGATATGAATGGATAAGTAATGGCTTTTACCGCAGCATTGACAAATTTTTTGACGGATTGACCTAGCGTGCGGATAGATACCAAAATTGAATTACATACTTTGCGAATGGTATTTTTGACGGATAAGCATAGGAACAAAAGTCCTCTACACGTCATTTGGCTGGCAAAAATGGAAGCGGATAGCAAAAACTTTAGGGCATTGGTCAGCTTTTGGTTCCCGGACTTGATAAGACTTCGAGATTTTATCAAACAGGATCGTACAACACTACCTCCTTTTATTACCAGCAGGCATGCCCAGTCAACCGTGTACATAACACCAACCTTCGTCACTTGCAAAGACACAACGAAGGCAAGTTTTAACAAATGGGCAATTTGGGAAATAACTTTTGGGAATTGTTTGCGGAAGTTTGATATTGCCGATACCAACCCCGTTTTAGCATGTCCGGATTTTTCAACAATTTTACCAGCTTTCCCCTTGGCTGTCTTATACATTTGGATGATTCTGGCAGCCAACAAAATAGTAACTTCCGTTACATATTTAGACATTGCCTTTGAAACTTCGATTATTTTCGGAAGTTTAGTCGCCAGGGCATTCTTGGCTTTCCCCTTAGCTGTCTTATACGTTTTGACGATTTTGGCAGCCAACGAAGTAGTAACTTTCGCCACATGTTTAGACATTGCCTTCAAAACTTCGATTATTTTCGGAAGTTTGGTTGCTAGGGCATTTCTAGTAAAATCCTTTACTGCCGTTGAGAATTTTCGTACTTTCTTTAACAATTTTCTACGAAAGTTGGATCGGGTATTTTGTAAACATCTATCTTTTTTGGAGAAATTTTTCATATCGATCAATGATGAAGTTATTTCATGGATAAATTATTCTACGTTGATGGGAGCAAGGTCCCAAATCTTTGTCGCATAGTCTTTAATCGAACGGTCACTGGAAAACTTCCCAGAACGGGCAATGTTCAAAATTGCTTTTTGTGCCCACTTTTGCTTATTTTTATATGCTTCATCAACCTTCTTCTGTGTCTTCACATAATCTTCGAAATCAGCCAATACAAAAAATGGGTCACCACCATCGAGTAAACTATTTCTTATATTTCTAAGTGGAGCTTCCCCATATTTGGTCACAAAGAAATTTGATGCTATCCAGTCTAAAATGGAACGTAGTTCTTCATTTTTGTTATAGTAATCACAGGGGAAATAACCAGTCGTGCGGAGTTTTTTTAGTTCCATTTCCGTATGACCAAAAACGAAAATATTAGCATCCCCGACTTCTTCTTTTATTTCAACATTTGCTCCATCGAGGGTACAAATTGTGCAGGCTCCATTCATTGCCAATTTCATATTCCCTGTGCCCGATGCTTCTTTCCCTGCCGTAGAAATCTGTTCCGACAGATCCGCCGCAGGAATAATATCACAGGCAAGGGAGACATTATAATTTGGCAAAAATACCACCCGTATTTTATCGTTATTTGGATTGCTGTTTACTTCATTTGCCACAATATTAATCCCGTGAATTATTTGTTTCGCCATGTAATATCCGGGAGCTGCCTTTGCTCCAAATATAAATGTTCGTGGTACTATATTTTTATCACCTTTAATAACACGTTTATACAGGTGTAAAATGTGTAATAGGTTAAGGTGTTGCCGCTTATATTCATGTAAACGTTTGATTTGTACGTCGAATAGGGAATTTGGGTCGACTTCTATGCCACATAGTTCTGAAATTTTTTTGGCAAGAGCTAGCTTATTTGACGTTTTAATTTCTAAAAACTTTTGTTGGAAAGTAGAATCCTCGGCAAAGTCTTCCAATTTTCGCAACTGTTCGGAATCTTCTGTCCACTTTTGTCCAATTGCTCGGTCGAGTAGCTTTGAAAGATTTGGATTACAGCATCTGATCCACAACCTTGGCGTCACACCATTGGTAACATTTGTAAACTTTTCCGGATACATTTGATAAAACAGTGGAAATAGCAAATTTTTCACCAATTCCGAATGCATGAGAGCCACACCGTTTATGTACTTACAACACACGACGGCCAAATATGCCATACGGACCACCTTATTTCCATCGCCACCAATGATGGACAGGGCATGTTTTTTGGAATCATCGCCCGGCCATTTTTTTTCAACTTCTTCCATAAGGAATCTACCATTGATTTCGCAGATTAGCTGATAGTGTCGTGGAAGCAAATGTTCAAACATTCCAACCGACCATTCTTCCAGTGCTTCCGGTAGCAGTGTGTGATTTGTATAAGAAAAAGTTTGTTTGCAAATACTCCAAGCCTTGTCCCATGAAAAATTTTCTTCGTCGAGCAAAATACGTAATAGCTCTACAATCGCAATTATGGGATGCGTATCATTCAATTGAATGGTTACCTTTTTTGCAAAGGAATCAAAACTTTTATTGCCATTTTTAAACCTACGAATGATGTCTTGCATGGAGCAGCTGACAAAAAAGTATTGCTGGGTCAATCTCAAAACCCTGCCACCTTCCGTAGAGTCGTCGGGGTATAATACCTTGGAAATTGTATCATTTTTTACCTGCTTGTCCATTGCTTCAAAAAATTTGCCTTCGTTGAACATTTTAAGGTCAAATTCACTCGCTGAACGTGCTTCCCAGAGGCGCATAAAATTTACCGTATTTGACTTATATCCAATTACTGCGATGTCCCAAGGTACTCCCTGTATCGTTTCATAGTCCTGCCAAACGGGTTTCAGATTTCCGTTATTATCGTAGCAGTACTCGACTTTACCATACAGCTTGACAATTTGAGTGTTTTCCGGCCTGCAAACTTCCCATGGTGTTCCAGACATCAGCCAATTATCAGGCTTTTCCACCTGTTTTCCATCCACCAGTTCCTGGCGAAAAAGTCCCAACTCATAGTGAATTCCATAGGCTACGGCTGGATAGTTGAGGGTCGCCAAAGAATCCTGTAAGCAGGAAGCTAGCCGACCAAGTCCTCCGTTTCCCAACCCCATGTCCGGTTCCACATTTACAACGTTGTCGAAATTCTGCCCTAGTATCTCAAGCGCTTTCTTTGTGTCGTCAAGAATGCCGAGGTTGATCAAATTATTCTTCAATAGTCGACCCGGCAGATATTCCAGCGACATATAGTAGACTCTTCGCACATTATTTACGTGATGGGTTTTTTGTGTGCGTATGAACTGTGACATTATCATTTCTTTTGCCATCAGGCACACTGCTACCCACCAGTCGCGCAACGTTGCAGATGTTTGATCTCTGGCCAAGTCGAATTGTAAATGTTTGATTATTGACTCCTTGATCTCCAATTTAAAATCCTGTGTTTGTATTTTCTCATCCATTAGCTTACTTCCATTTTTTTTGGTTACTTTTGCGACTTTCCCGAGATCTAATCTTTCCATTTTTACCCAGTTTGGAGGAATTGAATATAAATTTTTAGTAATTTCAATCTAAAAATTTTCAGCTGACAAATTTTTGATTTGACTTCCTTGCGGTACCTCTATTTTAGAGACACATAGTGAATAGGGTAAACAATAATGATTCGAACGGATTTTTTGATACGCTTCGACAAGGAGTCAAAGTTGCGGGAAAAGCCGCAAAGAAAGGTATACCTAGACTTATAAAAGCTACTGCGGAAAATTTTTCAAGAATTCCTCCTTTTTCAAGAATTCCTCCGATGTGTGTGCCGTTAATGAGGTGTACGCAGCCATTGGTGCGAGCATTGGCACGACCAGGGAATGACTTCTTCACGGGGGGAACTTTTCCAGAGCTTCCTGCGGTTCTCATAGATTCTATCTTGGAAAGATGGAGTCCAGAACGTGTTAACTTCGTTCAAACCCATTGCATGAAACGATTTGAAGAATGTGTGGGTGACGGCGTTACCACCATAGAAGATCCGGATAAGGTTTTTATTGCTAGGAGCGAATTTGCTCCAGATATTTCCGTTGCACAGGCACGAACTTTTGGATTCGTATTGCCTGAGGATATCAATGAACGCATGAGATGTAATCCAAATCTAAGAATAAAGCCACTGATGGTAAGGTGCTTTGGAGTCGGGTCGGGAAGTACCGTGGAACAAATTTTGGAGGGGGAAAGAAATATACTTTCCTCATCGACCGATAGGCTGGCATGGGCCAATGCTTTGATAGTGTCTCACATCGAATCGATACAGGAGAGATTCAAATCCGACCCAAATGTTCTGGTTGTTCCCTTCATAACAGGATTTTCCCTGGGAGGTATGTTTGCTAGCACCATAGCAGTGAAAAATAATTTCCCGTCGATTGTTTTCAATGGTTTAGGCCTTGGAAAAACCAGTTGTGATTTTGTTGGACAGGAGAATTGGGCAAGGGCACAACGACAGCCAAATAGTCACGTTGCCATGTTTGTTGACCATGATTTTGTGGCATCGCCAGATTCTCCATGGCATGATGTTACGAAAACACCAGGTTGCATCGTTCGCATACCGAACGGTAATCCTACTAATCCCACCATTGCTGAAATGTACGAAATCCACTACTGCGAAAGAAATTTCGACAAAGCATACCAAGATTATCTTGTTTCTCATTCCCATGTAAGAGACCGATTTGTTACCCAGGTGTATAGTCCCATATTGTAGTGGAAAAGAGAAAGAGATAGAATACGAATCATTGAAAGAATTAAAGGAATCACTATGGGATAAGTAATGTAGTAGTTCCCATAGACAATGACATAGGAAATAGTAGAACTGAATGAATGATCTACTTACGAAAGACCTTAAGGGAAAAGCATTGGCGTAAGAAGCAACTCACACGGTGGAGGAAACGAGCGAAGTGTTGGGATGAGGACATTATTCAGGTGGAAGGAGCAGAAGAAAGAAACCGGAAATTTGAACCGGAAGCCGTTGAATTGTAAGCCGAGGAATCTGAATATGGAAAGGCTGAGGAGATACGTGGAAGTACATCCGGACGCCTATCTACGGAAGATGGCAAAGGAGTGGGGGTAAACACCATTTGCATCGCCATGAAATACTTCTGTCGCTTCTCTTGCCGTACGGTTCTAGCTATACTCCATTACTTTTTTTCTCAGTTCCTTGCCGTAATACATTTCCCTCTTTCCATATACTCCTTTTATGCCTCTGTCAAGCAAATTAAGTATAGCTCCGAGGATGGACATCGCCTAAACATTCCGCATAAGTTCTTGAATATTCACGAAAATATAGTGAAAGTGTTTTAAACATTCGGACATCAATCGGGCGATATCCCAGACTAAAATTCATAAAACTTGGACGCCTAAGAAAATTTCGCGGGGCACATCTAAATATAGAATGAAATATGCCAACGCCTATTGGAAACCGGAGGACAGCAGCACCTATATCGTAGATTTCGTCTAGGAAATAACAAAAAACAAAACTGCTGAAATCGGGAATGCCGAAAATCAAAATAACAACCAGAATGCGGGTGAACATACTGACTCTCTTTGATTTTACCGCCGTGAGCGGACATTTAAATTTTAACGACGAATAGGATTTGACGTTAGAAATGGGTTGCAAAATGCCAAAAATATGCCTAGAAAAATCCACAAAGATTAAATCGTTAGGTCTTTATAGTTTTTAAGTTTTACGCAAAACACTGGAGCAAGAAAATTATAGACAGGAAAGCCAAGTTTGTAATTCCTTCCGTGGATGATAATTCACCCGCAGTGTCTGTGATCGTCCCTTGCTATAACGACGCAGAATATGTTCCCGATTGCCTTGATTCCCTGCTTGCGCAAACCTTCCAAAATTGGGAAACAATTTGCATAAACGACGGTAGCATCGACAACACCCTTTCCGTGCTCAAAAAATATGCTCGCCGTGACCGACGCATAAGGGTCATAAATCAAAAGAACCAGGGTGTTTGTTTTGCAAGGAACAGAGCAATTGCCACCGCACGGGGAAAATACATCTATCCGCTGGACGCAGACGACAAGATTGCAAAAACCTGCCTTGAAGAACTCTACAACACCATTACAACAACCGACTATACGCTAGTCTGTACAGACGGTAAGCTTTTTGGCACAAAGTATGGCAAATGGGATTTACCAAAACCGACGAAGTGGAATATGTATAGCTGGAACAACGCCATACACAATTCCGCCATGTATCCAAAAGAACTTTGGGAAAAATACGGCGGCTATTATGAAGGGCTGAATCGCATAGGTGCGGAAGATTTCGATTTTATGCTCCACTTCGTTGATGACGGGCAGAAATTCACACGCATATCAAAGCCGCTGTTCTTTTATAGAGTCAAAGCAAAAAGATTATCTCGAAATGCGCAGGCAGTAAACCATAAAAACATCGCGAATCATTTGGAAATGAAACGCATTATTTTGGAACGCCACCCGAAAATGCTCATCTATGAGTGGCTTAAAAAGTTAAAAAAGATTTTAATGATGCCACCAAGGTTTGTTTTCTGCATAAAACACAAGTTTGACAGGAAGCGGCGTTACCACATTCGCTACGTTCGCGTGTTCAGAATCCCAATCTACAGGTGGAGGGTGAAAAAATAATGACAACCTTTTCCATTGTTTCCGTCAGATTTGACCCTTTGCACGAAGAGTCTTTTGAAAATATAAAGGCTTCACACAAGCAATTTAACGACACCATTGTTCCTCACAACAACGACAAACTCGTATTTGCTCAAGGCAATGGTAGAATGGCGGATAATATATCGGAAATCCATATCTGTGCTGAACTTGGCACAAAAATCAAATGCAATGCCGGTGGCGGGAAACGGAACTCGTCATCATGGATATTTAAAGAATGGGAGGTTAAATGAAAAAGATAGCCAAAATCCGCAAGGTAGCATTCTTTTTGCCACAGATCATTATGGGGGGCGTGGAGAAGGTTCTACTGGAAATCTTGACCGAAATAAGAAAACAACGGCCCCAATGGGATATTGTCATATATTCCCGTTGTTCGGTCAAAGACAGGTATTTTACAAACTTTTTCGAAAAGCACGGCATAAAATTGAAAGACCGTTGGACGTTAATAAAGCCAAAAAAGTTTTTACCAAAACTCGCCTATAAGCTAATAAAACCATTTTACAAAGTATTATTCTTGCCTATTGCCCTGGGAAAATACGATGTATTGATCGATTTTCAAGCCTTCAATTCCGCAAAAGAAATCCACAAACTCGCCATTCCCAAAATAACTTGGTTGCACGGCGGAATAAACCACTTCAACCGCAATAGCTGTGAAGCACTCAAGTATATTGGCGACTATGATAAAGTCGTTTGTTTGTCAGATTCGTTCAAGGAAGATTTTTCCGAGCAATATCCGGATTACAAAAATAAAATTGTCAGAATTCATAACTCAATAAATGTGAAAGAAGTTCAAAGGAAAGCAAAAATCGACAAATCGCACGGAAAATACTTTGTGATAGTATCACGTTTTGATGGCGAAAAAGATAATGAAACCACAATAAGTGCATTCAAGATTCTAGCAAAGGAACAACCGGAGACAAAACTATGCATTGCCGGGGAAGGTAACTTGGAAAAAAAGATGAAGCGCATGGCTGCCGATTGTCCGCAGATAGAGTTTCTTGGCAAAATTGACGAGCCTTATACCCTCATAAAAAACTCCATTGGGCATATCTTGTCAAGTTATGGCGAAGGGTTTCCAATGGTTCTGCTGGAAAATGCTGCTTTGGGCACACTGTCAATTTCAAGCCGGTGCAAGTCGGGGCCGCCGGAAATATTGCTCGACGGGAAGGCTGGCATATTATTCAACCCTGGCGACCACAGGGAATTGGCAAGGATTCTTTCCGATGTTTGGAACGGAAAGATTGACACAGCAAAACTGATAAAAACGGCGACGGACAATCTTGACCGGTTTTCTCCTGAGCACAATGTAAAACAGATTATTGACTTGATAGAGGAAGTTCATAATGAAGAAAGTGTTTAGAATCATGGGCGATACTTTGACCATGCGCCCGCTACGAAAGTTCATAAAGCGCAAATTTGAAGAGATACAGATTGACCACAAGTTTCGCCATGTGCCAAAGTTTGATAAATCCGTCGAAATCCACAAGAAATCTGTTCTTATTATAGAGCCACATTTCGCGCATGGAGAATGTTTGCCTGGCTGGACAAAATATTTTCAAGACTTGGGCTACGCGGTAGATATTTTTATGCGCTATGAAAATTTTGCAGAAAAACCTTTTTGCAGATACCCGAATCCGTCGCGTATTTTTACCGGCAGTTTGCCGATGTTAAAAAAATGGCTGGGCGACAAACGGATTGGAGAATACGAAGTCTGTTTTTTCGCAAGTTCCATCATCTGGGATTTCCTTCCGCATATGCACTTCACTGACTATCTTGGATTTACGCCGCAGGGGAAGCTTGGTTATTTGTTTATAGACCATGCACCAAATATGTTTTTCAAACAATACAACGAGAAGACGCTGGTGCGCCAAAACCGCATTTTCACCCTATCGCATCTGCCGGAAATGCCACAACTGAACCCGCACTATTTCGGCGAATTTTCTAAAAACAAGAAAAACCAAAAGACAATTTTTCTTGCAATTGGGCGAATAAGAAATGACGCAAGGAACTATGATCCAATGATTGAATCCATACAGGAACTTGCCAAAAGCGGCAAAGATTTCGTCGTGCGCGTCATAGGTTCCGGAAAAATGGAAATACCCACAAATTTGAAAAAATATATCACTCATCTTGGCCGTCTTGATTTTCCAAAAATGTATGCCGAGATTGAGCGGGCGGATTTCATAGTCGCGGGACTTGACCCGTTTTGCGAGGAGCATCATCAGTATTTGGTCGGTTGCACAACCGGAAATCTACAACTATCACTTGGATTCTTAAAACCTATGCTTATTAGCCGCATATTCGGCAAGCATTATGAACTATCCGACAAAAGCGCAATCCTCTATCCAGACAACGAACTGCTTGGCGCAATGGAATCCGCAATAAAAATGAACGACTCGGAATATGTAAAAATGCAGACAGCATTACAATTGCTTGCCGACGAAACCTATGGGCGATCGTTGGCAAATCTGAAATCTGCAATGCAATCTGACCACAAAACCGGCATAAAAACGAATATGGCACTAATGTGCAAAACATATATCAAAAACCTGCCCCAATTAAAAATCCTAAAAGAAAGCATTGACGCATACAACATCGACAAGATTTCGTTTTATATTGTCGCACCCGCAAAAGATTTAGAACAAATCAAATCCGCCATTATCACCGGCAAAGAAGATTACGAAATCGCAGCTATGCCGGAAGAACCAATTTTGGGCGGAGAGTCGCTGGGGAGTGGCTGGCTCGACCAGCAGGTTGTAAAATTGAAGTTCTATAAAACCGATCTTTGCAATTTTTATCTGGTGCTTGATAGCGATTCTTATTTTATTAAGGATTTTTTCATCGATGACTTTATGTTCGACGATGAAACACCATATATTGTTTGTCACGAAGGAAAAGCGGGAACACTTCTGAATACAAAGTTCGGCAATACCAGTGCGATGCATGAAAAGGAACAGTTCATAAAGAAGTTTTTCGGGCGCAAAGGTAAAGATTACAGATTTTTAACTTCGCCTTTTATGTTTTCATCCGCAATCTGCCGCACGCTGGACGCGGAACTTGGTGCGGTGCATTGCATTCGTTCTTGCTCATGTGAGGCGGCGTGGCACGGGGAGTTTTTCTTGAAATCCGGTGCGAAATACAAACCGACCGAGTTGTTCTTTGAAGCAATGGTTTATCAAAAGAAACTTAACTTGTGGCGAAAACTCAAAATCACGTCAAATGACATTTCCAAGCAATACCTTGGTATAGTTATACAGGACAAATTTTTGCAGGAGCATAGGTATGAAAATTAGGAAATTTCTTATCAAATTGATTCCATTTCGGGGTTTGCGCCACAAATTGTGTGACATGTATTTTCCGCACAAAATAGAAATCACCGCCAAAACAAAATCTTTATTTGTTGCTCCACATCCGGACGACGAAATGATTGGTGGGGGAGGATTGATGTGTTTGTATCCTAAAAACTTTGATGTCGTGGTTATGGGGTCAAGCGGAAATGCCTGGCAGAATCTAACAGCCGAGCAGCGTGCGAAAATTCGTACGGATGAATTTGGCGATGTTATGAATGCACTTGGAATAGAAAATCATTGGATTTTTCAGACTATCGGATTGAATGGAATCATACAAATGAATGCACTTTTTGGGGAATACTTAAAAGCATTGAAAACGGTACAATACGACTATATTTTCTTACCGGTTCCGCACGACCGCCATCCAGACCACAACCATATAGCCAATAAACTTTTTAAGCGGATTCTGCGGCACAACGGATACAAGAAAAATTTGCGAATTGTATTTTATGAAGTATGGTCGCTATTGCCGAATCCGAATTGCTTCATCGACACGACAAAGGTTATTGACCGCAAGACGAAAATCCTACATCTTTACAAATCCGCACATGTTCGCTTTCAATATGCGGACACCAGTCGCGCGCTCAACCAGTATCGTGGAATGCAAAATGACACTTTTGGATTTGCCGAGGCATTTTTTGTTGATTCAGTTCATAATTACCTGCACCATAATTACAAGATTCCGATAGATGGATAACAACTTATGCCATAATTGCACTGGCTGCGGCACATGTGCTAACATTTGCCCTAGGAGGGCGATCGAAATGCGTGAAAATGTGGAGGGTTTTCTATATCCACACATTAATATGGAAAAATGCGTTGATTGCGGTTTGTGTGCGAAAACTTGCCCCGTGTTGAATCCAAAATACGAAAATAACAAAGAGCCACTAGTCTATGCAGCAATGGCAAGTGATGAACTGCGGGCGAAATCGTCAAGCGGTGGAATTTTCAGCGTCCTTGCTTTGCATACCTTAAACGCAGGTGGTGCCGTCTGCGGTGCGGCGTTTAACACGAAAAAACGCAATGTGGAACACATTATCATAGATTCTACCACCGACCTACATAGGTTGCAATCAAGCAAATACCTGCAAAGCGACACACGGCACGTTTATTCGGAGATCAAAGAATTATTAAATGCGGGTAAAATCGTTTTATTTACTGGGACGCCATGCCAAAATGGGGGTCTTCACTCATATCTTGGCGGCAAGCCGGATAATCTTTTTATGCTAGATATAGTCTGCCATGGTACGCCAAGCCCGAAAGTATATCGCAAATATCTAGACGAACTTGCGTTGGGTGGGGATTTTATCAAAACGGATTTTCGGGACAAAAGGGATGGTTGGAAGTCTGCACTTATTACCACCACCGTTACCACTACCACCACCTATTCAAGACCTGCAAGCGATGACGATTTTATGCTTGCGTTTCTAAAAAATCTTTGCCTGCGAAAATCCTGTGGCAAATGTCCGTTCAACAAACTGCCGCGCCAGGGCGATTTGACAATTGGCGACTTTTGGGGTGTACCAAACAATTTAGATGACCGACGGGGGACAAGCGTTATCCTTGTAAACAATCCCCTCGGCAAAAAATTGCTTGCCGAAATTGGCCCGCAACTGAAATTACTGAAAGAAACAACATTGGCAGAGGTGTTACCTGGCAATCCATGTATAAATGGTTCAACCACCGAAAATCCTTTGCGGGAGGAGTTTTTTGAGAATCTTGATAAAAAGTCCATGCACGAAAATGTTTCGGAACTGGTTAATAGAAAATACGATTACCTATGCCTGAATTTTTGGACCTCGCTGAATTACGGTGCGGTGCTGACGGCTTATGCAGCACAGGAACTGCTAGCAGATTTAGGATACACTTCGGCACATATTGACTATCGCTACTCGCACATCGTGCCGGAAAAGTTTGACGGTAGCTTTACGGACAACTTCGCACGGAAGTATTTGCACCGCACGGCACAGTGCCGAAACATTTGGAACTTTGATGAGCTGAATAAAATGGCACGGCGTGGTTTTATAGTAGGCAGCGACCAAGTCTTCCGCGACAATTACATTTCCGACACTTATTTCTGGTATCTGTTCGGGTTCGTCGCACCGGAGAAACAACGCATTGCATTGGCAGCGAGTTTCGGTAAAGATTCGTTTGATCTGCCGGTTGCAAAGCCATTCTTTGATTGCTTTGATGCGATTTCCGTACGCGAGGACGAAGGATTGAAATTCGTGCCGAATGGCAAGCACATCCTTGACCCAGTATTCCTAGCGGATAGTGCCATATTCCATAGACTTGCGGATTCCGTGCAAACTTCGCCATGCAAGGTCGTCGGCTATGTTTTAGACGAAGACGAAATAGACGCGAAATACGATAAAAACATGGCAAAAGAAAATGTGTCGGTGGAGGAATACCTGTCCCATATCAAGAATGCCGAATTGGTGATTACGGATAGTTTTCACGGGATTTGCTTTGCGATTCTTTTCAACCGCCCGTTCATAACACTTGGGAATGTTGTGCGGGGAAGTTCGCGCTTTGATTCCCTATTCCGCGATTTGGGGATAAAGGATTTTGATAATCCAGATTGGGCTGCGATAAATGCGACGATAGCAAAGCGTCGCGTGGACGGTGTAGAATGGCTGAAATCCGTGCTTAAAAACAAACAAACTAAAAATCCCGAATTACGCGAAAAACTGAGAGTCGATGGTATGCAGGGCAAAAAGAAAAAACTCACACCATTGCAGAAAATATTTTCAATCACCCGCTGCGGGGATAGAAAGCAACTCTGCATTTTGGGGAAAAGAATAAAGATATGAGCTAGGTTCGAAGCTCGCAAATTGGCATTTGAAACAACTAAATCACCTGGACAGAAAACTGTCTAGGAAGCAAAAAAACGCCCATTTGATTGGCGTGCTTGTGGAAAAACGGCGAAATAATTTGTTAATTCGCTGACATTTTTTGATTCCCTAATTCACGAATCGGTACATAGCTGCAGCGAACTGGACAAAAATAAAGGAATTAACGCGAATCTCAAAATAAAACCAGGGAATTCACACGATGTTTCCTGCTGAGAAAAAGTGCTCGCCGGCTGCACAGGGACAGTGATCGGCGATAGTGGATATGTTTCCACTACCCTCAA
>JAITET010000081.1 GCA_031281895.1 Puniceicoccales bacterium
AATTGAAAATTTCCCGGACGGCGAAATCGGTGTGCAGATAGAAGAAAGCATTCGCGGTGATGATGTTTTTATCATACAGTCGACCAATTTCCCGGCCAATGATAATTACATGGAACTGCTAATCCTAATTGACGCCGCCAAACGTGCCTCCGCCGGAAGGATTACGGCTGTGCTTCCATTTTTTGGCTATGCTCGACAGGATCGGAAGGATAAATCTCGGGTTCCCGTAACGGCGAAATTAATCGCCAATCTCTTGGTGGCGGCGGGGGCCGATAGGATTTTGTCCATGGATATGCATTCCCAACAATTGGTCGGTTTCTTTGACATTCCCGTCGACCACCTGTTCGCTTCTACTCTATTCATAAAATATCTACGCAATGAGAACACTAAAAACTTGACCATCTGTTCCCCCGACTTTGGAAGTGCCAAAATGGCAGTGGCCTATGCCGATGCCCTCGGATGTCCACTGGCACTGGTCGGCAAACGTAGATTGGGAGGGGATAGTGTGGAGTCCTTAAACGTTATCGGAGAAATCAACGGTCGGGATATTTTGTTCGTCGACGATATGGTGGTAACGGCAAAAACGCTGGTCGAAGCAACCAAGTTACTCAAAAGGAACGGAGCAAAAAACATCAAGGCCGCCGTGACGCACTGCATACTAACTAAATCTGGCTATGACCTAATTCTAAGCAGTGTGATCGAACAGTTCTTAACTACTAATTCCACGAAAGTCATATACGAAAACAAACGCTTTACGACTTTGAACGTCGACGGGATATTTGGAGAAGCGATCATGCGCATCCACAACAACATCAGCATAACAGACCTCTTCGAAATAAAAGGAATTTGATATGCCCTTAGATTCGCCTATGTCCAAGTATTATTTTACGTTGTTGCAGCGACAATCTTACGTCTTAACTCTTCTCAAACAAACCTCCGCTTGATCTCCGTCGAATGGGTTAACCAATGGCAATGGAGAGCGGCATAGGCCCTGAGATTTATCCACAAAGTTTTACCTGTTCCTTAACTTTGCCAGCAACCTCAAGAGTTCTAGATACAACCAAATCAAGGTAACCATCAACCCAAATGCTGCATACCAAGACATGTATGCTGGCATTCCATAATCGGAAACCTTCACTATAAAGTCGAAATCTATTGCCAGGTATAAGGCTGCAATGGTAACGACGAAAACACTGAATAAAATGCCAACGAGGCCCGAAGAATGCATCAGCGGAACGGCAATGCCGAAGAATGATAGAATCCAACTGACTATGTAGAACATCGCAATGCCGAACATCGCAGATCCCACGATCATTCGAAACCTATCGGAAACCTGTATTATGCCCGACCTATACAAAACAAGCATGCCAAATGCCACACCAAATGTTAGGGCAACTGCCTGAAAAGCAATTCCGCGATAGGCAAAATCGAACAATCTCGAAAGAGAACCGAGAACTAAACCCTCAAATATCGCATAGAGTGGAGCAGTTATCCCTGCCCATTCTTTCTTGATACAAGTTACAATGCCGGTTACAAAACCTAGGATAAGGAACAATGTCAGCTTACTACCTACCGCTGAAACGGTTGTTCCCGGGCTAACCCATGAAAATAGAGCAGCTCCAAAAACAAGGGCCAGTAAAATCAAACAACGATTGATTGTCTCGCTTAAAGTCGCAACAGATCCCGACTCTGCACGCGAGAAACTTCTCGAAGATAAAATTGGATTTGAAGAATCATAATTCATAATTGTACTATACAATAATGTATAAATTATGTAAAAGCAAGAAAAATCGTTTACCCCTGTTAGTAATTAATGTTTATTGAGGTGATATGGATCTATAAAAATCTTTGCACCACGTTTGCTTTTTTATCCGTGTTAAATGGCAACGAATTCCGGAACCATTGCAAAGTTCGAAAATGAGGCTGACGTTACCGGTGGAGATTGGTAATTTAAATACGCACTAAAAGTTTTGTTTAAAAAAGTGAATTCCTTCGCAATGTTACCCATGCCAGGGATTGGCCGTAGACATAGATTTATTAGATTAAAATTATCAGCCTCTTCGAAAATTAATTCCAATCCTATCTTAGAATTGTCGTCCGCATCAAAATACACCCCATCCAATTTCAATGCCATAACGTATGAAGTTTGCGTTTGGGAATCGAAATCCGTTGTTTCAAAGGTTGCCGGTGCAATCAGGCGATTTTTTGAAACAACCGACGATGTGGCAGAAAAATTTCGATATATTTGCACCCCATTTATGGAATAGACATAGGAAACCGTCAATGAAGATAACGTCCAATATACTTTACAGACGTCGTGAGGTGTCATCGGATATAGTGTAGCCTGGGTAGTATCGCTGCTGTGTGATATGACATGAGGAACACCGGCAAAACTTACACGGGCTAAAAATTCATCGTTCATGGTTTTTTAAAGTTTTAAGAAGAATAGGGTTCACTTGCAAGGTAGTATCGCTTTTTTAAGATTCCGGATTCGCAGACATCTTCTTCCCGCAATTTGACGGTTACCGTCGAAGCTGCAATATCCGCTGTGTCTATTTGAATAGACTTCCCCGAGTTATTTGGGTCTGCAAATTTTATCATTTTATATTTTCCAGGCCCGAAGGATGTATTATCTACGCGCGCATAGATTCCCTGTTCGACAGTCCCATTGCTTGACACTTCCGCCGTTATGCGTTCACTGTAGTTTTTACTTTCAAACAGCAGGCGTCCGGAACGGGTCAGTTCTGCCAGATCCGCAGCTCCTAAATGTTTAGCCGGTCCAAATTTTATAAAAATTTTCCCAGAATCCAAATATTCTACGACTTCTTGGACCACGGCATTCATTGTTCCCCAGGCAGGTTGTCCACCAGTAATATTTAATGTTTTTCCAAAAAAATCTTGTGATATTTCTTCCGAAATAGTCACCACGGTACCATCATACTGTAAGGGATTGACGGAGTTGTAAATTTGTTCCGCTAGATTCGAAGGTATGGATTCCGCAGTTGTCAACGACAATAGATTTTTATAGATTCCCGTTGTAGCATCGGTTACCAGTATTCGTACGGCAACTTCGCGGTCAATGACAGCTTCACTGGCATCTGCGTATGAAATCTTGCAACGGACAATATCGATTTCTGCGGTTTTGTCCATCCAGTTGGCTACTGTTCCGCTAATCAATTCGTTTGGCAGTGTACTTAATCGACTAACGTTTCCTATGGCAATATTCGATGCTGGAATATTTATGAGACCTGGGACGTGTGCTTGCCACCAGGTAACGGAAGATGTTTCGAGGGCAGCGGTTGTTATATTTTGGATGACGTAGTTCGTCTTTGATCCTTCCAAATTTATTGTCAGTACGAGAGCTTTTAATTCTGAACCCGTACAAGTCTCAGGATATTTTTGTTGGATGGACTCTTTCCAAGCCTTTCCATTTACACTATTTGTTGTCTCAAATTTTAAAACCACGGCTGGAACTTGTAAATCGTAGCGCGGTTGGATCGAAAATTCTTGCACATGCGATAAAATATTGAGCGTGATCGATGGCATCTGAGAACGTCTCAAAAATGATATGGTGGGAATGCTTGGATCATAGTCTATGTAACAAATTGTATCGGGAACCCATCGCAAAAGTCGACGGATTATATCAGCACACGATAGATCTTTGCATTCATCCAACGGAATCTGAACTGGGATATCGATATCTCCCATTGCCAAATTCATACCGCAGGAAATAGCATAATTAATTACATCCATAATTTGTTGCCCTATGCTTAGCTGTGTCCCGGATATGTCCAGCCCAAGAATTACCCTGCTTTTGTAAACATTATATAGCGTTGGGGAGCTCTCCGTTGGATCGATTGGTTCCTTCCACGCTTGTTGGTATATGAGATTTTCCAGGTACCACCAAGCCCCAGACACTTCATATTGATACGCTTCACCATTTGATGAACAAAGGAGCGGTATCTGAGTAACAATACCATCGAACCACTTATTACCATCGTTAAAAATTTTCATCGGTGTATTTGCCGCAAATGTTGGCAAAGATGACAAGGCATTCCCTTGCACATGAAGCACTACTTTATCGGTTAGTAAATTTTTTCTGACTCGCCTGATGTTGCTCACCCCAAATGATGCGATGGGCTTTGTAGTACCATCATATTCCAACGTCCAAACCATGATTTTTCCTATCGTAAATTATTGATTCTGGAAACGAGGTCATCGATGCTAGCATCAATTTCATCAAATTTTTGATCAATGTAGGCCCTGAGATGTTCCAGTCGAGTTTCAAAAATATTCAATTTGTCTCGTATAAGTTTAAAATCTGCTTTGTTAAAATCTTCCATGATAATATCCTTAGAATCTCTTTCCTTCCGAAAATAGCTCCGGGACCATCCCGGAGCCACGTGTTCCCACATATTAGATGAAATCTATATTTGGTAATTTTTGAAAAGTGACATTGGTTTCGTTAGTCATATTTGGCGTAATAAATTTAATTCGGACCGTCATAG
>JAITET010000086.1 GCA_031281895.1 Puniceicoccales bacterium
CGCTTGGGTCAAATTCGCTAGCTGGGGTACCTAGGCGTGAAATTCTAAGGCTAGATTCATTCGCTGGAGTTCTTGGGCGTAGAACTCTTGGGCCAGATTCGCTAGCTGGGGTACCTAGGCGTGAAATTCTAAGGCTAGATTCATTCGCTGGAGTCCTTGGGCGTAGAACTCTTGGGCCAGATTCGCTAGCTGGGGTATCTAGGCGTAGAACTCTCTCCTCAAGTTTGTGCGTTGGAGTCCTTAAACATGGGACTTCAATTTGTTTCTCAGAAATTTTTACGTCTGAATTGGATTCAGGGTTAGATTCAGAGGCAATCTCTCTATTTTTAACAGTCGAACGATTAGCTCTATCGGCGGAAGATGGATAAAGATCCACGGGAGTAGATGGAGGGTTTATTGTATTTATATCTGTATTCATAGATTAATATCCTTAAAGGTAAACCGGAAGCGTAATGGAGTTAAAAACGTCGTCAACATAAAATGAAAAGTTCATAAAAATAAACAAAATTGCTAGGGGAAAATTATTTTAGCCCTTTTAGGGAAGAGCTATTTCTGTCACTGCCTTGACTTTCAATGTTATCTGACCGATATCAATTGATCTAAAATTACGCTAATAGCTCCTAGCCCAAATAACTTTTTGTTTGCTTGGATTGCCGGTAAAAATACATGATCCAGGCGAAGCTTCTGTAAACGGCAAACAGCGAATTGTTACACCAAACTCCGATTTCATTTTATCTTCCACGGCATCACTTCCGCTCCAATGGGTATAAACGAAACCTGAATTTTTCTGTTCAAAAAATTCAATAAATTCCTCCTGGGAGTCTATATGTTTTGATTTTTCCTCCCGATATTTTTGGGCGCGCTTGAATAATACGGTTTGGATATCCGCTAGCATGTCGGCTGCTGAGGAAATGAATTGTACGTGCGGAATGAATTTTTTATCCCTCGGTAGTTTGTCCCGCCTGTAAACGCATACTAAGCCACTTTGAATATCCCTGAGGCCAACTTCAAGGCGGATGGGGACACCTTTTTTTATCCATTCCCATGATTTTTCTCCACCACGGATATCACGATCGTCGATCTCAATGCGTAATTTTTCACCTCCCAGGGACATTTGCGATAATTCTGTCCGCAAAGTTTTACAATATTCAAGGACTTGATGCTTGGAATCTTCCCTATAAATTGGCAAAATGACAATTTGTGTCGGGGCCATGAGGGGAGGTAAAACAAGACCATCATCGTCGGAGTGGACCATGATTAAACCGCCGATTAGCCGCGTAGTCATACCCCAAGAAGTTGTCCATCCAAATTCTTCACGGCCGTTTTCATTGATGAATTTTATGTGGGACGATTTTGCAAAATTTTGACCTAGGAAATGGGAAGTTCCTGCCTGCAAAGCTTTCCCATCCTGCATCATAGCTTCCAACGTAAAAGTGGAAGCGGCACCAGGAAATTTTTCCGAATCTGACTTTTTTCCACAAATGACGGGCATGGCCATATAATTTTCAGCAAATGTCCTGTAACATTCGAGCATGTCTAGGGTTTCTTTTTGAGCTTCTTCATCGGTGGCATGGACGGTATGTCCTTCTTGCCAAAGAAATTCCGTCGTACGTAGAAACATCCTTGGGCGCATTTCCCAGCGCACCACATTTGCCCATTGGTTAATTTTTATGGGCAAATCACGGTAGGATTGGACCCACTTGGAAAACATTTCTCCTATGATCGTTTCAGATGTTGGACGAACAATCAATGGTTCATCCAATTCGGATGTCGGTCTTAGACCACCTTTCCCGTCAAGCTGCAAACGGGTATGGGTAACGATCGCACATTCCTTCGCAAAACCCTCCACATGTTCCGCTTCCTTTTCAAAATACTTCAAAGGAATGAAAAGGGGGAAATAGGCATTTTTATGCCCCGAGGCTTTGAACATCGCGTCGAGATATTTTTGAATGAGTTCCCAAATTGCATACCCCCAAGGGCGGATTACCATACAGCCACGGACCGGACTATTGTCTGCCAAATCGGCCGCTTTAATCACCTGCTGATACCATTCCGGAAAATTCTCCTCCCGCGTGGGCGATATGGCATTTTTTCTGAGTTTTTCCGTCGAATTTGGCGATTGTTCAGTAATCATATGAGCCTTCGTAAGCTATGAAGTGAAATAATTTTTTAACATAAGAATCGACATCCTAGAAACTTAAGTATTCCTTGCCGAAGTACTGCACCAAAACAGCTGGAACCTTTACCGAGAAATCACTTTGTAGGTTATTCTCCAATAGGGCGGCAAGTACGCGTGGGACTGCCAAGCCGGATCCGTTAAGGGTATGCACATGATAGAGTTTTCCATCGACCTTTGATCGGAATTTTATTCCAGCCCGCCGGGCTTGGAAATCTGTGAAATTGCTGCAGCTGGATACTTCGAGCCAACGTTTTTGCCCCCCTGACCAGACTTCCAAATCATATTGCTTGGAATGGGCAAAACCTATGTCTCCCGTACAAATGGACAACACGCGGTATGGAACTTCCAATTTTTGTAAAATTCTTTCCGCGTCTGCCTTCAAATTTTCAAGTTCCTGGAAACTGCTGTCAGGGTGGACCCACTTTACCAATTCGACCTTATCGAATTGGTGCAACCTGTTCAATCCGCGGACATCTTTTCCCCAACTTCCTGCTTCCCGGCGAAAACATGGCGTGTAACCGCAACGAAAAATCGGCAGTTCTTCTTCTTCGAAAATTTCATCGCGAAAAAAATTCGTCACTGGAACTTCGGCGGTCGGAATACAGTAAAGGTCATCCTGGGAATCGTGATACATCATACCTTCCTTGTCTGGCAGTTGACCAGTGGCCGTAGCACTGTCCTGGTTAACCAAAATAGGACACATGAACTCCGTGTAGCCGTTATTTTTTGCTTCATCCAGGAAAAAACTTAGAAGGGCACGGACAAATCGAGCCATATCGCCGATGTAGAATGGAAAACCGGCGCCGGTTACCTTTACACCCCGTTGGAAGTCAATCCCGTTCGAAAACCACGGGATGTCATAGTGGGACATTGCATGGGGCGATATGTCTCTCACGGATCCCCATGTGGCAACCGTCACATTGTCTTTTTCTGTTTTCCCAACAGGGACGGATTCATGGGGAACATTCGGAATAGATAAATACAACATTTGCCATTCTCCATCGATTTCTCGAATTTTCGTTTCGGCTTCTTTTACCTTCGATGAGAGATTCTTTA
>JAITET010000008.1 GCA_031281895.1 Puniceicoccales bacterium
AGCGGTCAAAACGGCATTGAATACCATCTCTGGTTTTATTGAGCTTTCCGGAATTTCATCATCGATTGCGAATGTGCTATCCATCATTGAAGCCGTAGCTGCAATCAACGCTTATGGAGCAAACAAAAGTGATGCTAATTTAGCTATGGTCAAAACAGAATTAAATGCCATCTCTGGTCTTTCTGAGACCTCCGTATTTTCAATCACAGCCATAATAGGAGAGATAGACACTTACTCCAACGTGAAAGGTGAGATTGAAAGTGCCAGGACTGCAATTGCCACATTTAAAAGTACTAAAAATAAGACTAATTTGGAGGCTGTTGTGTCCAAACTCCAGGATGTAAAATCTGTACTAACAGGAAGTTACGATATTCAAAGTTTAAAGGCTGCGATTGATGGTGCAATTACCGAAACAAGCGGAATACGTACTAGATTGAACGATTTGACTGCTGCTATTGCTTCTTACAATGGGTTAACGTCTCTAACAGCAGCTCCAGCCGCTTTTCAGGAAGTTAAACGTGCTTTTCAGGCGTTTTCCGATAGGGATATACAGACGAAATTTAACAATTCTACCATTTCGAACTTATCAGATCGTGTCAATGGTTGTATCCAAAAGATTGATGCCATAGCTACATTTGATGATTTTTACGGCGATCTAAGTAACCTCCTTGCCATTTGCCAAAACGGTGAAATTAAGGCTCTACTGTCCCCAGCTGACCAAAATTTATACTATGGGAGTGGTACTTCACTAAAAGAGCCCCTAACCTATGCTGATCTTAGCAGTTTGTGTAATATTTTGAGCGGACACTTGAATACTATATCGACAAACCTCAACGCAAAGAAATCGGTTTTTGATAGCGCCGTGGAGGCCTTAAACAAACAATTGTCAGGTGTTGATCCCAACGCGAATATTAATGACCTACTCAATCTGTGTATGATGGCATCGACACCAAAACCGCTAGATAATGGTTCCTATAGGCTAGTAACCGGTATTCAAAGAACGGTCGATTCCAATGGTAATTACACCTATGCGTTGATATATGGGGGTACAACGATAGACAAAGCCGCATATGAAGCAAGTTTTTCAAAGGAAGATGCCTATAAACAGTATTCATTGCCATACCTTGCCCTCGCCATCATGTATGAAAAGGTTGGCATACAGCAAATGGTACTTGTGGAACAGCTAAAACAGGTGGAAAAGATCAATGAGGCAATCAGTGAAAACAATAAGTTGCTTAAAGCTCTAAGTTGGCTATATGAAAAAGCGTATGGACAGTGCATCAACCCTGATGCAAGGGAGTGGTATTGGATAGACGACAGTGAGCTCAAAGGCTCAACCGGTTTTACATTTCTCCAGCTGAACGGTCGGCTTGGGCAAACAAATTTGAATAATATATACTGTATGTATGACAATAGGTTTCAGATGGCAGTTAATAGCTATGATAGGAATGGAGATCCTGTGGGATCGGGTTCGGGTTCGAGTAGTTCGGGTGATTCAAAAGATGACAGTAGTAGTAGTACACCCAGTGCCTCAGAAGTACAAAATATTGACGTTAAAGAGCAGGCAACGCTGACGATGTTATCTAACAAACAGGACTCCGTTAGGATAAATGGCGACCAACTATCCACGAATTCCCAGCTGATGACCACGAAAATGTCGCAGTATATGCAAAACTCCAATGCCTGCGTCAGTGCAGCCACCCAGGTCGTAAAATCCATAGGGGACTATCTTAAAACTATGACTTCCAACGTTCGATAATTTCACAAATGAGGTACCCATGAAAGAAGAAGACAAAAAAGCACAAATCGAATATCAGAAAAAATTGCAGGATGCTGCCTTGCAAATAGTCTCTGGAAATTTTGATATCAAGAAATATTACGGTATTTCCAATGAAGGATTGGAAGCAATTTACACGGTCGGCTATGAAATGTATAAACATAAACAATATGAAGAAGCCAAGGGAGTCTTTACCATACTATGCACACTAGAACCAACATCGATCCAGTACCTGTCGGCCTGCGGCTCTGCATACTTTATGTTGGAAGACTATCTCAATGCATCCCAATTTTTTAGGCTCGCCCTAATCAATGGAGACTATACCCCAAAAACGTTACTGCGACTGGCAGAATGTACCATCAAGCTTGAACTGTTGGAGCTGGCCGAAAGATACCTCACGGAACTCATCCACGTGGCAGCGGAGGAAAAATTTAAAAATGACAAAGAATCCCAAGCCTACGAAGCGAGAGCTAGGATGATGCTCACCGTGGTAGCCGAACAATTACAAAAACAACAAGTTGTCAAGTAGTACAAAATTTTAAGCCCACAAGATTATGGTAGATTGTGTTTGCAATAATGGTTCTCCTTGCAGCGTATGTGGAACGGGCTCCACATCGTCTACACCATGTCCGCAATGTGAAACAAACGGATGTTCCACGAGTTACGCGACAAAGTTGAATCTAGGATCAAATACCATTGCGAACTTATTTGACCTGGGAACTTCCGGGTGCCGATGCGGATCATCTGTCCAGGGCATGCTGGATCAAAATCTGCCGATAGTCCTAATATATATCCTTACGATAGCAGCACGTGAGCAGGAAACTACGGAAATTCTTATTGATAATATTCAAACACAACAACAACGACAAAAAACCGAAAGCTCCGACATCATAGGCGCAAGAAACGCGGCCCAACAGCAACGGGAGAAATTGGCATATACAGATAAAGATCCGAAGGCTCTTGCTAACATAGACCGAACGGGTGAACCAAGAAAAGATGATTCCGACAGTAACTCCTGCCTAAAGATAATACTTGCAGTACTTATTTTTGTTATTTCCATATGGTCTTTTGGGATAGGTGGTTTTATTCTGGGGGTTGCACTAGTGGCATCAGTATGTACAATTGTTACTCAGATAGCTCAGGCAGCCATTCAAAGCCATGCACGGATGCGCCAATTTGAAATAGTAATGGGCTGGATTAATCCAGTACAACTTTATACAGATGCTATCGTTACTGCCGTGTGCGAGCTTGGAGGATACAATCCGAATGATGAAAAGATACAACGACTTAGAATGGCCCTGCAAATAGCTTTTAGTATTCTGGCAACCGTAGCGATAATAGTGGCAGGAATAGCAGCTATAGTTTTTACAGCCGGAGCAGCGACACCGGCTATAGTCATGGCAGTCGTAGGAATGATCACAGGCATAATACAGTTGGCCTGTGCGGTCTTGGAATACCAAAAGGCAGAAAAAGAGCTAGAACTGGCAGAGAAAAGGTTCGTATTGAACAAAATTCTTGCCATAATTGAACTGATAAAAATGAATCTGGAACTCGTCGGCCAAGACATTGATCTGTTAATTGAAATGTTTACATCTAACATGTCAAATATTAGGGAAGAATATGAAAAAGCATCGCGAATTTTGAAAGAATATAACGATACAAAGCGAGCAATCGCCCAAAATATTAGGTCCTAGGGATAGGTTAAGCATTATTAGGTATTTGGATAGAAAAGAGAGGTTGAAATGACAGAAATTACACAGTATCAGATAACTATTGGGAATAACACTAACGTCACAGCCACCACGAATAATTTAACAACAGAGCAAAAAAAAGCTTTGCTCGAATTGCAAAATATGGTCCCAGGGGACATATCAATTTCTGCGGATGGAGTGGTGTCGATTACATCCCAAAAGGGACTAGCATTATTTAACAGTTTTTGTCAGCAAAATAATATTCTAAGTAGCAGTGATACACTAATGCAGATCGATTTACCGAAGGGTTCCTCCCTCCCAGCGGAAGGGCTAAAAAGTGCTTCGGCTTTCTGTGCTAGTTTTGGAGGTGGAAAAACGGACCCTTCAAAAATGAGTTTTACCGAACTCATGACACTTATGCTCATGATGTCATATGCATCGGAGGAAGAACGTAGAAGGGTCCTATCGGAAGCCAAGTCGACGCAAATGCAAATTGCCTTGGAGGTAGCTGTGGCCACATGGGAAACCAGCAGAGATGCCGCAGAAAAAAATTATAGTGCGGAAACATTGCAAGCCTGGGGAACCATAGCTTCCGGAATTGTGAGTGCGGGAGCGGCCATAGGAAGTGCAGTTTATTCGGCAAAAGCAAGTCCCAAACAAGGAAAGTTAAGTGATAATAATAAAAAACTTGAAAATGATCAGCTGTTGAAGAGTCAAGCAGAACTCAAAGATGAGCTTGAGTTACCGGACACAAACTCACAGACAATCAAAACCAAGCAAGAAGAGATTAAGACTCAAATACAAAGAAAAGAGGCAGAAATAAGGAACAGCCAGGCCGATGTAAAAGCAAGGGAAGAAGCAATAAAGTCCAATGAAGAGGGTATACAGACGTATACAGAAGAACATAAGGCAGAAATAGAACAGAAGAATAAAGAAATAGAACAGAAGGATAAAGAAATAAGTGATAAAAAGACACAGATAAGAGCGGAGCCTGATCCGAATAAGAACAAACAATTGGAGGCTGAGCTAGAAGGACTGAAAAGTGAAAAAGCGAAACTGAAAGTTGAAAAGGATAATCTGGTAAAGGAGAAGTATGAGCTGGAAGCACCAATAAATAAGGTAAATGAGATAAATGAGAGGCTAAGAGCTGAAAATGCGAAGCCGGAAAAAGAGCTGGAAGAGTTAAAAGGCAAAGAGGCAAAACTGGAAAAGCTTGTGGAAATAAATAAAAAAATACAGGAAAAAGGGCTCGACCCGCATGGAGATCGTCTTAGTAAAGGAGAAATTCAATATTTGGAATATGAAAATAAGAAACTGGGAGCAGAAGTAAGCCAGCTTGAATCAAAATCCGATGCATTATCCAAGTTTGGAAAGGCGGCATCGGACATCATCAAAGGAGGACTCGATCTACCTGCGGCTTTCCAAAAACGACAGGCAGCTTTTTCGGAAGCCGATGCTCGATTGTCCGATGCCTGGAGGGGGGTTGTACAGAGCCAAATTCAGGGTATGGATGCGTCGATAAATTCAGCGAATCAAAACATGCAAAAAATCGCCAGTACCCTTAAGCAGGTGTTGGATGAAACCTACAACATAATGACCAGCATAGCACGCAATATTTGATGCATTTTATCCCCCAGTGATGCTTATTTTTGTTTTTCCAGAATTTTCCTGTTGCTTTGGGAAATGGGAAGCAAAGGCGTCCAACGAATGTTTTAAATTTCATTCCAAGGCGATGTCAATTCCAACGGGTGCATGGTCCGACCCAAGAATATTGGATGCTATGAATGCAGATTTTACTACTTCTTCCATCCTTCTGTCAACGATAACATAGTCAATCCTCCACCCAACATTTCTTTCCCGTGCACCCATGCGGTAGGACCACCAACTATAACATTTTTCCCTGTTGGGGTAAAATTTTCTAAACG
>JAITET010000018.1 GCA_031281895.1 Puniceicoccales bacterium
TGTGTTATTCGGCACTGAATAAATTTCCTTATAATGCAGGGCATGCCATGATAATACCATACCGTCAAGTTGCAGATATCCAAGATTTGACTGGGGAGGAGTATATGGACATCTGCCGGTCTGTTTTAAAGATGCAAAAGATATTAATCGATGCTCTCAAACCTGATGGGTTTAACATTGGATATAATCTGGGGGCTGCTGCTGGGGCAGGCATAGCAAATCATATACACTGCCATGTGGTTCCGAGGTGGGAAGGAGATACAAATTTTATGCCAGTGATAGGACAGACGAAAGTATTACCCGTGGCGTTGGAAAAAATGGTTGCTCGATTAAAAACTTTCATTTGAACTTTCTAATCGATGTATCCTTAATCTTTTAATCTTTAGCAGAGAATCATCAATGGTCGTAAAGAGATGGCAAGATAGAATATTTGAAATGAGTTCTCACGCTGAAACAACTCGATTCGAGGACCGGTATCCGGTTTGGCAAAGAAAGATTATTGGGGTATTAACATTTTTGCTATTTTCTTTCGGATTTGCCCTCGTATCATTTTTTGGCAATAATTATTTGCGCATTCAATTTGTGCCGGGAAACGTATCAAAATCTAGGGTCGTTGCGGATGTGGCATTTGAGTATGAAAGTAAAGTAAAGACGGAAAAGTTATGTGAACAAAAAAGACACCAGGCCGATAATGTTTTTTTCATAGATAAAAGATGTTATGATGATTTTATTGAGGTTTTAAAACTGCTCGAAGAACAAATAGAAAACTTTACCTACGAGCACACATTGAGTAAATCGGGACGCAACGACATCAGAGAGTTTATTAATGAATTTGTAAGTTCCAACGTAATAAAGTTGGAGTGGCACGATATCGCCATACTGATAAGTTCTTTAACGCCTGTCGAGCGGACACAGGCATTCCAAGAATGCATATCCCTTTTGAGAGAAATAGCAAGGGATGGCGTTCTTTCCGGAGAAATATCAGCCAGCCTGAAGCAATTTCCGATGAGCTACT
The DNA here is from genome assembly GCA_031281895.1 of Puniceicoccales bacterium. Taxonomy (GTDB): domain Bacteria; phylum Verrucomicrobiota; class Verrucomicrobiia; order Opitutales; family JAIRKQ01; genus JAIRKQ01. The sequence continues at coordinate 1,016 of JAITET010000018.1, forward strand.
CGGGTATTAAATTGAAAAGTGATAAACGGCGTAACCTTCGTACATTGGAACAGGCTTTGCACTACATCAGAATGCACTTGATGTCGATGGATGTCGATCAGGAAGTTGCGAATATATTCTTTAATATCATCAAACAAGGCGTTAAACCAAATCTAGTGTTTGATGCCGAAGAGAGTAAGGCTCGGCTTGAAATGATTCGTAAATCTATCAGACCGGTTCGAGTCAAAGTACGGCAGGGAGACCTAATATTGGATGGGGATATGGTCATTAACGATGAAATCCACGAAGCTCTAGTGGCATATCAAAAAGCACTGAAACAGTCAAATTACGTAGGGTTTGGATTTTATAGGGATTTTTATACTAAAATGCTCCAGGGGATGATTGCGCTTTATGTCGCGATGGTCCTTCTGCGGGTTTTGCAAAAAAACAAAACCTTCAATCTGAAAACTTTGATTGGATGTGGCACGCTAATAATGGTTCAATTGTTATTTCTTAGAATATTTCTTCAAATTGGAAACCATGATGTATTTTTTAAACACTTCACTTTGCTTAACTGTATTCCGTTTTGTTTACCAATACTATGGGCCTCCGGTATTGCAGTACTGCTCTATGGTTTCTCGAGTAGTGTGATCGTGGCTTTTTTTGTATCGTTGTACTACACATTGATGACATCCAAATCCATACACTTTTTTCTAATGTTGCTAACATCTCATTTTATCTTCCTTGCCTTCCTAAAGAATGTAAACTTTAGGATAAAAATTATATGGGCGGGTATACTGTCAGGTATAATCACTGCTGCACTTGTACTGGCGGAACATCTATTCCCGATGACGATAAATCGACTACTTTTGTTTCAGAGTGGTACGCTGCTGCTGATGTGCACGGGTTCTGGACTGTTAACCGTTATGTTATTTCCTATTTTTGAAAGGCTATTTTCCGTTTACTCAAATGTTACGCTTTTCGAACTGATGGACTATAATAATCAAATTTTAAAAAATTTGCAAATTACAGCTCCCGGCACCTATAATCACAGCCTAATCGTGTCCAATATTGCGGAACAAGTCGCTATTAATTCAAATGCCAATTCAGTCCTATGCAAAACGGGAGCATTGTTTCACGATATAGGAAAAATGGTGAAGGCAGCGTATTTCATAGAAAATCAAAATAATCAAATAAATTTACACAACCAACAGACTCCTTACCTTAGTACGCTCATAGTTAAAAATCATGTGAAAGATGGCGTAGCTCTGGCTAAACAGTATAAACTGCCATCACCAATTATCGATATTATACAACAACATCATGGAACAACGCTGATTTACTACTTTTATGAAAAAGCTAAGCATGATCTTTTGCTAAGTGTTGATACTGAGAATATGTCCGATGAAGAAATTAACATGTTCATAGCCAATAAGCTTGACGCTTCCGTTTTTAGGTACAATGGTCCACGTCCGAGGACAAAGGAAAATTTAATTGTCATGTTGTCTGATTCCATCGAAGCTGGCAGCAGAAGTTTAAAGCGGATAACCCATCAGGCTATCGAAGATTTGGTTAATATGGTTTTCGACATTAAATTAAATGATCATCAATTGGACGAATGTCCAATCACGTTCGATGAAATTAGAGAATTGCGAAAGATTTTCGCATCCATTATGCTATCCATGATGCATTCTAGAATTTCATATAAGGTATCGGAAGACAATACGGGCAGTACGGGTAGCAACATTTACTGGAGAAGTGAATAAATTTCGTAAAAAAATCCAAATTTTTAATGGGGTAAGGTGGCTTAATTTCAACGACGACGAAATTTTTGCATTATTCGATGTTCTCGATTCTTCTCCGTTCAAAATTTCAGAAGGAGAGCTATCCGTTGCATTTCTTGACGAAAAAACCATGCAAAATCTCCATTTAAAATTCTCAAATGACGATACGCTGACCGACGTAATAACATTTGAAGGGGATCGAGGGATGAATTTCGCTGGAGAAATTTGTGTTTCCCCTGACTATGCCTATGGCAATTACAAAACATATGGGACAACATTTTCCGAAGAATTGAGTCTCTACTTGATCCATGGATATTTGCACATCTACGGATTAAACGATATTTCTCCCGATGAGGTGAAAAAAATGCGAGAAGGGGAACGTATTTGTATGGCACGGGTGAAAAATGCAAAATCATTGCCAACATTTTTGGTCCATTAAAACGTTGCAAAATCATCTACTAGGACTAAAGTTTGCTCATTCATATGAATAATCAAGAGGTAATTATTTCGGGGGTTCACGTTGATTTGACAGACTCTCTGAAATCAGTGGTTCACGATAAAGTACATAAATTATTTAATCATGATGGCAAAATCATTCGCATTCGGGTGACGCTCGAAATGTCTAAAAATAAAGCTCATCAGGACGAATTTATCGCCCATGGGCACGTGGACATTGGCGGCTCGGACATAGAGGCGAAGGCAGCAACGGGAGATTTGTATAAGTCAATCGATGCTATGGTAAGCAAGCTTGACAGGCAACTGATCGATGCTCATAAAACAAAGCAGGGGAAACGAAAAAGTTAGAGGGCGTCATATGACGCGGCATCGCAAAGTCGAAAATATGCTCGGCGGATTGAAGGATACTCCATTGGTCACTTGCTATGGTCACTATGCCCATACCTTCTTCTCTTTCATTTGTATCTCCTATTTTTTATTTTGTTTGAATTTAAGAGGACTGGCCCTGGATAGGCACCATTGCAATCTACCGTAACCGGGCTAAACAAAATGCCAAATATTTGGAGCGAGCGAAGGGACTCGAACCCTCGACATCCACTTTGGGAAAGTGGTGCTCTACCAACTAAGCTACGCTCGCACTCGCGGGCAGAGACAAATCAAACTGCATGTGTCTATTGTCTTGTCAATGATTTTTCCAATATCCTGTGTGCATCGGATAAAATGTGAAAAAGATTGTAGTGCCCATGAAATAACGAAAATCATAGGCTAGTTGTATCGTACGGCAGAATATATCTGCCGAGAGGAAAACGGAAAGTTTCCGTGACCGTTTTTCCAAGAATGCCAAATTATTCTTCCTCTATGAAACAGATAAAACGACGGGCAAAGATATTTCACTTTATTGGGAGAACAAGGGGGGCAAGGGTACTTTTTTGCATAGATTCAACGCCACTTCCGGTATGCAAAAATGTACGTTACCGGAACCATAAAACATTTAAAAATATGGCAAATTGGGCCCACTCATCGCTCTCCACAACATTGGGGTTAAAATTGCATCTATTTTCCCTAAAATCAGGAAATTTCGCGTTGAAGAATAATATTTCCCGATTTCCAGTGTCAGACAATACTTTTGGTGCATAAACAATAAAAATTATACCAGGGCTACATTTTTGATATTTTTAATGGTGTAAAATTTGCAAAAAATATTTAAATTTTATCATTTGAAATGGGAAAATAATTGACTATTTAAGCAATATGGAAGAGTACAGATAACAATCACGGAAAGATTATGATAGCGAT
>JAITET010000034.1 GCA_031281895.1 Puniceicoccales bacterium
CCCAAACTCCCGGGAAGAAAAAAGATTCCTGAAAAAACGGTCGATCGTCGAGACTATGATCGGAAAATTTAAAAATTTCTTCGGCAAAACACTTTCCCGTTTCCGCTCCCCACAATTCGTTCATTCTGCCATTTGTGTGGCTATTATTGCCTTCAATTTGGGCCATTTATTTTGAGATTCGCGTATATGTTGAATCAAACAATCGACAATTACCATCACTCCTCCCATATCACCTTTTGTCTAATCTTTCTATCCCAGACTAAAGCAGTCTCGCCTACCATAGACCCACCGGATTATCAGTGCTCCAGAACCTTAACCTAAAAGGGGAATGAGGGAACTTAGACCCTATAAATTTGACTCTCCTGGGGTAACTCCATCAATCCAGGGTCCTTCATAGTGATAGGTTGAATTATTTCGTAGAGCTTCCACATCTCTTTGTGTTAGTATTCTTATAGGAAATAACCCCTGAGCTTCTAGTTTACTGTCGTAGGTATCGTACATGACACATATAGGTTCGCCGTCCATGTCACACACAATATAATTGGTTGAAAATTTGACTGCCACGATGCGTCTTTCCTTGCCCTGAAAGACATGGACCTCAAAACCTTCACTTCTAAGATTGACCACCTGATCATCATTCGGAATAAAACTGATACCTCTTTTGGTACTTACATTCATAAAAATTAAACAATTGACAATCACCATTTGTCAATTTGGGAGATTTGAGAAATTTAATTTATGTCAAAAGTCAATAAAAATCTTCCAATACTTTGCGAGATTGTGCCATGCTTGGAATAATTTTTGTCAAATTTAAAACCGTTACCACAAAGAAGATAGGAAAAGTATTTCCTAATTGACCTTAATTAAAAGAACTAAATCACCCAATACGCAAAGAACCAGCGAGATATTCGATGTCGACATGGGGATGGTGTTTGCGTGGAGAAAGTCATTGAATAAAAGGGAGATCTGGGATGAATACCGCTGGAAGCCGCATGACATACCTTCCCTCCAAGATTGTCCTTGTAAAAATGTGGTTTCCTATCAATATGGCTTGAATAAGTGAAGTTCCATGAATAAGTTTTTTAAAACGTTTTACAGCGTATTTGCTGTTATTGTCCTATCCTTTGGGCAAGGGGCTTGCCTCCGAGCCATACCCGTTGCCGAAACCGGGAATAGCCTATTCCCCACCCGTGAAATGCGGGCGGAAACCATATATATGGTACGCTGCATGGAAGAACTACACCTGGAACATAAGACAATCTCTCTACTCGACAACAGGACAATCATGGTTGAATTTTTGTCGGAATTGGACCACGGGAAAATGATATTTTTGCAAAAGGACGTTGATGCCTTGGTGAAAAAGTTTGTGCCGACATTGGACGTTTTCGTAAGCGGTGGTAGCCTCATGCCGGCGTTTAATGCTTTTGAAAAATTCAGAACAATTTTCTATGATCGGATGGATTGGATATTTGCAAAGTTGGATGGGGGGTTTGATTTTTCAAAGGATGATTTCATTTCCGTGAACAGAAAAGATTGTAATTGGCCACAGACAGAGGAAGAAGCAGATATTTTGTGGGAGAAACGGTTGAAGTTCGACGTCATAAACAAGGCAATAAGTCTGTGTAAACTAAACAAGTCAAAGGACAAAAATGGTGATTCTTTTGATAAAATACTTACTCCAATAGAAAATTTTGGAAAAAACATAAAGGAACCCCGGGACCAATCCAACCAATCCATGGAGAATGACGTTGAAAAATTTTTGGATGAAGCGATAAAAAGTGTTAAACAGCGCTATGAAAATTTGCGGAGAACATACAAAGATATCGATTCTTGGGTGCTTCAGGAGATGTTTTTGAATAGCATTTCAAAGATGTATGACCCACACACAAGCTTTCTATCAAAGGACTCTTTCGAAGATCTGAGTACCCATATTCACAACTCATTGATCGGAATAGGTGCTGAATTGCGAGATGAAAATGGGGAGTGCACGATTAACAAATTGATGCCCGGAGGACCTGCCAAATTGTCAGGTGAAATCAAGGTTGGGGATAAAATTATCGCGATCGCCCAGGGAGACGATGGCGAATTCGTGGACATAGTCGGGCTCAGATTGTATAAGACAGTTAGGTTATTGCGGGGAAAGAAAGATACGGTTGTTCGGATAAAATTTGAAACCGTATCGGGAGATACTAAGGTCGTTCGATTGGTTCGAGACAATATAAAATTGAATGCTACTCGGGCAAAGGCTAAATATTTCGAATTAAAACAAGGGAGCAATATTGCAAAAATTGGAGTAATAGAACTACCATCCTTTTACGGCGACGCGAATCCCGACAGTGAACAATGCGTGCATGCGGATAAAGATATTAGAACACTGTTGGAAATGCTAAAAAATAAAGGGATCGATGGATTAATTCTTGACCTGCGTCAAAATGGTGGGGGATTGTTAAATCAAGCGATTTCAACTACTGGCCTGTTCATCAAAACGGGACCGGTGGTACAGGTGAAAGATTCCTTCGGCAGAATAGAACAGTTCTATGACGAAAATGAGGATATTGCCTGGGGAGGTCCTTTGATAGTTCTATCTTCTTCGATGAGTGCATCGGCATCGGAAATTTTAATAGGGGCATTGCATGATCATAGGCGGGCAATAATTGTAGGGGCAGAAGCTACCTATGGAAAAGGGAGTGTACAGGTAGCATTGGACATGAACACATTTTTTAATTCTTTGAGCGGCAACAAAGATCTTGGAGCTGCATATATTACTGTGCAAAAGTGGTACTTGCCGACTGGTATTTCAACCCAGTTAAAGGGTGTTCCCGCCGACATAAAACTTCCCAGTCTTGACGAATGTTTTCATAAGCGGGAGGCTGATTATCCATGGGCCCTCAACTGTGATACAATTCCCCCCATCGAATTTGATTATGACAGTGGTTTAGAAAGTAATCGATGCTATGTGACCGATGATCTAATTTCTAAATTATCCGAAAAATCAAAGGCCCGTCAAAACTCCTTGGAAGAATTTTCACTATGGAACAAACGAATAAAACACTACGATGATATCGTTAATAGAAAGGAATTTTCACTAAAAATTGCCACCCGGATTGCGGAAAACAAGCTGGAAGATACCTTCAACGATGAAATGAATAAGGAAATCAAAATACTGGCCAAACTTAAAAACTATTATTGTGAAGACATCATACTGCCTGATGTGGTACACGATGATAATGTCGATGCGGAAGAAAAGCCCGAAGAAGACATGGATGGCATAGTGATGTTCGACACAAATTTGAGGGAGTGTGTGAGAATCGCAGCCGATTGGATAGAAAACTTACAGGCTAAATGTATAATTTTGGACTTTTCTCCCCAACGAAGTTTGGAAATTCAAACTTTAAAATAGATGAACCTTCTCGATACCATACACACTCCACGGGATGTCAAAGTTTTAAATAGGAGCCAACTGAAAGAACTGGCGAAGGAAATTCGACGGACATTGATAGGCGTAACGGCAGTCAATGGGGGACATTTGGCTTCCAATCTTGGAATTGTGGAGCTCACCATAGCCCTACATCGTGTTTTCGATTCTCCCCATGATAAGTTTATTTTTGATGTTTCCCACCAGACCTATGTGCACAAATTATTGACCGGAAGAAATGATGCCAAGTTTCGTCAAATTAGAATGGGGAGTGGATACAGTGGTTTTTCGGACCCCACCGAAAGCGAACACGATGCCTTTATCGCTGGCCATGCAGGAACAGCACTATCGGTTGCCCTGGGATTTGCCTATGCCAGAGATCGCATTAGCGGTTGTAGAGATGGTCATGTTGTTGCCATTCTCGGCGATGGCTCGCTGACATGCGGAATGACATTGGAAGCGTTGAACAATCTAATTACGACGACAAAAAGATTGATCGTGGTAGTTAACGATAATGAATTTTCGATAGACAGAAATGTTGGAGCCATATCCATCTATCTGAATAAAATCCTCACAAGTGGGCTCTACAGAGCTGTTTCCAATGCGACCAAAAAGATACTAGGGAATGGAAAATTTGGCAAAACTGTCGTGCGAGGTATACGCAGGTTAAAACGTGCCATTAAAAGCATAATTTTACCAACCTCCTATTTTGAATACTACGGTCTGCGATATTTTGGACCCATCGATGGGCACGACATATCCAAGTTGGAAGAGATTTTAGAATTTTGTAAATTTTCCAAAGTTCCGGTCCTTGTGCACGTAAAGACCATCAAAGGATACGGATGTGGGGATGCGACACACTTTCCTGAGAAGTTCCATGGGATTGAGCCCGAACGGATGTGCGACGTTACCTCTTTGCTGTCGGACACAGTTTCCTATGGAGAAATTTTAGGCAAAGAACTAACAAGGCTTGCCCAGAAAGATAAGACAATTATAGGTGTTGTAGCTGCAATGGCAAGAGGTACTGGATTGTCGTATCTGCGAGACCATTGTCCGAACCAATACGTCGATGTTGGTATTGCCGAAGAACATGCTGTAACGTTTTCGGCCGCCCTTGCCAAATGTGGTATGCGTCCAGTTTGTGCCATGTATTCCACATTTTTGCAACGGGCATTTGATCAGGTACTGCACGATGTTTGCCTACAGAATTTGTCGGTGGTTTTCTGTCTAGATCGTGCCGGAATCGCCGTACATGATGGAATGACACACCATGGAATATTTGATCTGTCCTATTTGAGGTTGATTCCCAACGCCGTCATTTTACAACCAAAGGATGCTCAAGAATTTGTAAATGCATTACATTCTGCTTTCCAATGGCATTGCCCAGTTTTCATAAGATATCCCAGATCTTGTACCCGAAATGTTGACCCAAATGTCATAAAATTTTCGCAATATTTGCCATTCGGTAAAGCAGAAAAAATTACTGAAGGTCGGCGAGTTTGTTTTCTTACGCTGGGGAATATGATAGATTTGG
>JAITET010000095.1 GCA_031281895.1 Puniceicoccales bacterium
CAACATTCGTCTGCAGATCAACCCCCATGCATTCGGCAGAATAGGAAATCCCCCCGTAGTCTACCCACATCATTTGTGAATATTTGACAATCGATGCAGCCGTCAATATGTGTGCTTTATTGGAGATAAAGAAGCCAGTACCCGCCAGGATTTGCTTTGCGTTACTAGCATCAGCCTTGACCTCTTCCTCAGCTTTTACCACGCATACCACGCGTACAATGGAATTTTTTTTGCTGTTAAAAACATCCTTCACGGAAGATGCAAATGAACCACCACCTCCATGAAATTCTATTATTTCATGTTTCGACTGCATAGCCTTCACCGGCGAATGGCTTACAGCTGTAACCGTCGACAATGAACATCCCAATACGGAACAAAGTAGAAATAGACAGCCAAGTTTGAAATATCTTCTAGACATTTTAATTCCACATTCTGACTGGCAGGGAAGAATTATTTTGCATCGTCAACATATCTTGCACATATTCGATGCCATCATTGGGGTAGCTGATGTTACAAATGCCTGCCTGAATATTTATATCATCATCGCTAACCAACATGCCATCACTGGCAAATTGTACATATTTTTTACTAACTTCCCGTGCCATTTCCATATTGCTTAGGTTCTTCTGATGTCTTGCAGAAGCAATAGAAATAATAAGAAACAGCAAGCAAAAACCAACCGAACACACGATGCGCTTAAAATTTAAAATGGACCCCAACGATGTAAACATCCTTCCTATTCTAGACTCTTTTATGGCAGATAATCGTTTGTTTTCAAAGGCATAATCAAACTCCAACCATCTTTCTTGGGATGGCATTTCAAACCTTTTTATCCGTAATAATTTTTCTAATTGTTTGTCCTTATTGTTATTATCCTTATTGCACATAATTCTAATGTAAATAGTTTTGAAGATAGGACTTTAATTGTTCCTTTGCGTAATGAAGTCGAGACCTTACTGTCCCTTCAGAACACTTTAAAATAAACGCCGCCTGAGCGGAACTAAGCCCTTCTATTTCACACAAAACAACCACACTCCTGTGTTTGTTTGACAATTTTTGCAGGGCAATGTTCAAATTTTCCTGCAATTCTTTTAAAAAAAGAGGTTTACTCGCATTATCCATATCGACAAAATATTCTGGACAAGCCCTTTGGATATTCTCCGCATCTAGAATTTCTAGGCTGAAAAACCGGCGCAGTCTGTTCTTGTTTATTTGTGTGATCGAAGTATTTATGGCAATTCTATACAACCAGGTAAAAAAAGCGGATTTCCCATTAAAACCTTTTATCCCCCGGAATGCTTTTATAAAAACTTCCTGGGTAATATCAAATGCGTCGTCACGATTCGATGTCATATTGTACACTATTGAAAATAGCCTTTCCCGGTATTTTTTCACAAGAGTATCAAAAGCAACGGAGTCATTGGCCTTTACTCGATTTATTAGGCAGAGATCTTCATTGAATGACTGCTCGCTAGCAGTGCTACCCAAAACATCATCTCCACATGAAACTATGCCTTCAATATTCATTGAAAATCAATAATACAATAAAGTTTGCCTATTGACAACACTTCATTTTCCAATTAAATGTTTTTTTCCATCTGTTATGAATATTTATTCACCAGGATTAAGCGTGGTTATAATAGCTAAAAATGCTGAAAAAATCATAACTAGATGCCTTCAATCCGTAACACCTATTGCCGACGAAAAGATAGTGGTAATAAACGATTGTACGGATGAAACCAAAATTCTTGCCGAGTCCTACGGTGCGAAAGTTGTGGAACACAGATGGGAAGGATTTCGTGATCAAAAAAACTTCGCCGTTGATATTGCCATGCATGAGTGGGTACTGTCTCTCGACGCTGACGAAGCAATAAACGAAACTCTGATGATATCCATAAAAAGTTTTATTAGCACACCCAATAACCCATATGTTGCTGCTAAATTTGCCAGGAAAACATTTTTCTTGCACAAATGGATTTCCTATGGCGATTGGTATCCCGACTATAGCCTTAGACTTTTTAAGAAAGATCATGGACGTTTCGTCGGTGGTAGGGTACACGAAAAAGTAGAAGTAAATGGTAAAGTGCGGCGAATAAAGGGTGATATTTTACACTATTCCGGGGAATTACCTGGGGAATTTATCAACAGGAATGCTCTATATGCTGAATTGGCGGCCCGTGATCTGTTTGAATGTAAGAAGAAAATTTCCCCATTAGGTGCAGCGATCAAAGCCCAGTGGACATTTTTCCATTCCTATATCTTGAAATTTGGATTCTTGGACGGATCGATAGGATACTTTGTAGCTAAACTTAAGAGTTTCTTCACGTTATATAAATATACAAGACTACTCAACTTCTACGAAGAAGCACCATTTCCTGAAAATCCCAAATAAACCCTGGGGTTATCCAATAGATTTATCATATGTATCTTGGTTTTGCGAGTAACTACGAAAAAACGATCCTATGGTTTATACTGAGTGTATCCACTGCAGCATTGTCATACTTTGTCCACAGGGCAGTATCAAAGATAAAAAAAACAAAGGTCCAAAGAAATTTTTCTAATCTTAACTATGTAATCGGTAGTGCCGTTGTAAACATGGAACGTGCCATTGTCTATGAAGATGATACTAATTTTAGATTTTTTGCCCGCTATGCCATTCGCACATGTTTAGGCATGAGGAAGGCATACCCTCCAAACGAACCTCCGGCGAATGACATTCGAGAAAGATTACTTAAAATGCGTCTCGAAGAATCATTTATCGAGAAAGTGTTGCAAATTTATTCCCTCGAATCTTTATCAGAAGACCCCCAAGAATGGAAAAACATTCTTACGGATACTCACGAAATCGTCCAAGTTCTATTGAAACGATTAGCATAGGCCGCTTACTTCCCGGATAACCCTTCTATCATCGAAGTCGAAAATTTTATCATTAACCCGCTGATAGGTTTCATGTCCCTTCCCCGCTACCAGAATAATATCTCCTGCCTGTGATAGTTGAATCGCTTTGATTATGGCTTCTTTTCTATCTTCAACGAAAGCGATTTTGTTGGTATCGACCACTCCCCTTTCCATATCCCTAAATATGTTATCCTGAGGTTCATGGCGTGGGTTGTCGGATGTTGCAATTGCAAAATTGGACCCCTCGTTGACTATTCTTGTCATGGGAGCACGTTTTGTTGTATCGCGATTCCCTCCACATCCAAAAACTGTTATCAGGCGTCCTTTTTTGACCAATTGCAATGATTCAATGGCAGCGCTAAGAGCATTGGGAGTATGGGCATAGTCGATAAACGCCGTAGCGCCGTTGGGCAATATTACTCTATCCATACGGCCTGGTACACCTTGAAAGTCAGCGACAGCCCCGATAAACTTTTCCGGCTCTTCATAGATCATCATGCAGGCGGCGAAACTTGCAGCTATATTCAGCAAATTGTAATGACCAAATAGGCGGGACCTAAATTCATAGGGCCGTTGTTGGGTCACTATTGTAAAAAGCGTCCCATTGATATCATTTTTTTTTATGTTACAAATTTTAAAATCCGCATCCTTTGAAAATCCAAATGATATGGGAGTTTCACCATCATTTCTGATGGAATAAAATAGTTGTCGCCCATACGCATCATCAATATTTACTATGGAATGCTTTGGTTTATAACCATTAACACCATAGAACAATTTTTTCTTTGCCAAAAAATAATCATCGAGGTTCCCGTGAAAGTCTAGGTGGTCCGGCGACAAATTTGTAAATATTGCAACATCTACTTCCAAACCATAGGCTCGTTTTAGTTCCAGAGCGTGGGAACTAATTTCGAGGGCTAAATTTCGGCATCCATTTTTAACTGCTTCAGCGAGCATTCGGAATAAAACTATCGCTTCGGGTGTAGTATTCGATGCCTTTCTGACTTTGCCACACACATCATATTCTACCGTTCCCAACATACCAGTTTTGCTGATAGTGTTTAACATCGTACGGCATAGATATGTGGTGGTGGTTTTTCCATTCGTACCCGTTACACCGATTAAATTTAGTTTGGCATCGGGATCTGTGAAAAATCTTTTGGCGATAACTGCCATCGTCTTCTGAATATCACGGACCCGGATGCTACGCGGAGGGAGCAACCTCGGGTCCTTTCCCGATAGGACAATTGCCAAGGGATTTTTTCGGAATATGTCGTCGACAAAATCATGGCCATCAAAATGTTCGCCAGCAAGAGCGAAAAACAAAATGGCTCCATCCCCTAAGAATTCGTCAATTTCTCGTGAATCGCAGGTTACTTGCCAAATCAATTCATTTTGGAAGACCTGAAAATTCTCCCCTAAATTGATGAGCAAATCATCGTTTACGAGATTTTTGAATACTTGCGGATTTTTCATGTTGAGGACCATAGCCAAAGGATTCCAAAAAATATTTTATTCTGTTTTTAAGTTCCAACCGATGTACCACTTGATCGATCAACCCGTGGGCCAGCAGAAATTCTGCAGTTTGAAACCCTTCCGGCAAATCTTGGCGGGTAGTCTCCCTAATAACCCGAGGGCCCGCAAAACCAATCAGAGCACCTGGTTCGGCAATGATTATGTCACCCAAGGATGCAAAGCTTGCAAGCACACCGGCCATTGTGGGGTTTGTTAGAACGGCAATGTAGGGGATCTTTACTTCTCTCAATCGGGCGAGCGCAGCAGAGGTTTTGGCCATCTGCATGAGGCTTAGAATGCCCTCGTACATTCTTGCTCCTCCGGAGGCACAGACTATAATTACCGGAATATTTTTTTGCAGGCCAAGTTCAATGGTCCGCGTAATTCTTTCGCCGACAACCGCTCCCATGCTGGCTCCAAGAAATCTGAAGTCCATCACTGCAATGGCGATGTTTATTCCGCCTAATTTTGCCATCCCAGCGATGGTCGCTTCTTGCATTTTTGTCTTCTCCCGATATTTTTCCAATTTTTCTACGTAGGAAACTTCTCCCTCAAAGCCAAGGACGTCGATGGTTTCCAATTCCCGCCACATTTCCTGAAATGTTCCACTGTCACACAGGAGTTTAATTCGTTGGTCAGCGGATAATGGAAAATGATATCCGCTTTTGGGGACGACCATAAAGTTTTTTTCCAAATCACGGTTATAGACTGTTTCCCCACTGACGGGACATTTGGTCCAAATTCCCCTTGGAATGTCCTTCCGTTTGATGGAAATTGTAGAATATTTTGGCCTGCTAAATAGTGACATTTTTATCCATACGATAAGGTTAATACATGTAAATTATTAAAACCAGCTCCCTGCAAAATCCTACAGCATTCGTTAACTGTTGTTCCCGTCGTTGAAACATCATCAACAATCACAATTCTGGAATCCTGGGAGACACCTTCACTGTCCGTAGAACACTCGATCGTCCCTTTTATGTTGAGCAGCCGATCATCGCGTTTTAATTTTGTTTGAGATTTCTTATTTTTGCTTCTAAGCATGTTTACTACGCTAGCATTATTTACAATTTTTGCAACCGCATATGCTATGACTTCCGCCTGGTTATATCCCCGTTTTACTCGACGGAAGTAGGAGGTGGGAACGGGGACCAGCAGCGAATCTTTTGCAAATTCACAAACTTCTCCGCAATAACGTTTCAGCAGCATTGCAATATCATTTTTTAAAAAATCCGCATTTCGATATTTTAGGGTCAAAATTATATCTCTACCAACCCCTTTGTGTAACCAACAAGACATCCCGCTTTTGAAATATGGGGGGTTAGCTTTGCATTCGGCACAAATGGTTTTTTCTTCTCCACTCACTTCCGTATCACCCAAGGGACGCGAACATAAATAACATTTATTTCCCCTTATCCATGGAATTTTTTCAATACAGGATGAACACAGATTACAATAGTCATCCCCGTCGACCTTTCTATTACAAATCGTGCAGCATCTTGGGAATAAGCAGTCTAATATGAAATTGAAAAATTTTTTCGCTTTTTCAAAACACTTCATTATTTCCTCCTTGAAAGTTAAAAATAATCAATGTCAAGTTTTGATTAGAAGATGGAGGAAGCATTGGAAAATCTGTATCAAGATGTCATTCTGGAACACAATCGGGTTCCGCGAAACAAGTGTAAGTTACCTTCGCCAACAAAATTTGCCCAGGGTTATAATCCTTCCTGTGGGGATGATATTACGGTGTTTGTCGAAATCGTAGGTGACATTATTCAAAGGATAACATTTGACGGTGAAGGCTGTGCAATTTCACAGGCGAGTGCGTCGCTAATGACAGAAATTCTAATTGGAAAATCTAGGCAGGAGGCTTTTAAAATCATCGATGACATATGCTCAATATTGGGGAACCCTACTACAGCAGTAGCTTCAAACAACCCTCTGGAGCAATACGGAGAAGTGATGTCGCTGATTGGGGTTAGGAAGTTTCCCATGCGAATCAAGTGTGCAACCCTCGCTTGGCATGCCGCCAAAGAAGCGCTCCTATGAGTTGCTCTTGATTAGATCAACCGTGTAAAGCATTTGCCGACACTATTTTAGCCCCTGCTGTTTTTGGTATAGGCTGTAATAAATTGAATCCGTTTGGTGTAGGAGCTCTTTCGGCGATCCAACTTCGGCAATTTTCCCCTGATCTAATACAAAAACCACGTCCACGATGGACATCATCGTAAATCTGTGGGAAATGAGAATTGTGGTTCGATTTTTTGTTAGATTCTCTATGCCGATGTGTACCTCGTGTTCACTATTGGCATCCAGTGCCGACGTGGCCTCATCGAAGATAAGAATAGGGGCATCGCGTAGGAATGCTCGAGCAATGGCAATTCGTTGTTTCTGCCCTCCCGATAATCTTGCCCCTCCTTCGCCAACCATGGTATCGTATCCATTTTCCAAATTCAAAATAAATCCATGGGCGTAGGCTTTTTTCGAGGCTTCGACCACCTGTTCGAAGGAGGCATCGGGGGCACTCCATTTGATATTATCACACATCGTTCCATTGATTAACGTTGGCGACTGAGGCACATAGGAGATGTTTTTCCTAAGATCCTTCAGTTTCATGCTGCGAATGTCGATCCCATCAATTTGGACAGCTCCAGCGGTTACGTCATAGAAGCGAAGTATTAGGTTTGCCATCGTCGTTTTTCCCGCACCACTACTTCCCACGAGTGCATAGGTTTTTCCATGTTTCATTTGGACAGCGATATCACATAGTGCCATTTTCGATTCCCCATAGGAAAATGAAATATTGTCAAAGGTGATATCCCCTATCAACTTGCCAACTGGTACCGGATGCACAGGATCGTAGATTTTTTCAGGAATGTTCAACAACTCTTCTATGCGCGATAGGCTAGCGGATCCAGCCTTTAATCTGTTATTTAATTCGGCAATTTTTTTAATCGGTTCGTAGCTCAGGTATAACGCCCCCGTCAATGCTATAAATACGGATGGTTGGATTTGCATTTTATAGGAAAAAAACATGGCAAAACCTATCCCAACGGAAGCTACTATTTCTATAATTGGAGAGACAATGATGGAGTATTTCAATGATTTCATCACGGAACTCATAACGTTTCCACACATGCTCCGATAGAGAGACACTTCACTTTCCTCCATTGCAAACGCACGGATTTCTTGGACGGCGGATAGGTTGTGGGCCAATTTTGTCGTGATGCTTTCCGTTGTTTGTTGCAACCCCATTGCTTTTTCTTGCATTTTCTTTCCGATGGCTTTAATGGGGAAAACGACTAGAGCAACCGCCAGGAAAAATATCAATAAAATTATCACATTCGAATGTTTGTAGCATAAAAATATTAAAGCTCCAATTGCCCCTATCAGTGCTATTGGCTGTTTTATGATCTCCTGGGAGACGGAAATAATGGTTTCCTGTAGAATGGCGGTATCGTTCAATGAGCGGGTAATTAATGCTCCCGGTTCAGTTTTTTTGAAATATTCTATGGGCAATCTTTGAATTTTGTCAAATATCATAACCCGCAACCCTTGCAAAATTTTTTGACCACAAAACCCTAGGTAATAGGCATTAATTATCGAAAAAGTTGCCCTAAGTGTCATGGCAATAACAGGAGCTATGGAGACCACAAGCAGCATGTAAAGCGGGAGATCAACGCGAGAAAATACCTTTTCCGAGGAAAATTTCAAAATTACCGGTATGCAAAATCCACTGGAAATTCCATACAGAATGCCCGCCATAATCGCCAACAAAAATTTTAGTTTTGAGTCTTTCAAAAAACTAAAGTACTTCAAAAAACCAGCTTTTTTGTGAAAACCTTTACGACATTTCTTCCCGAAATTCATCTTCAATTTTAGTTCCAATGGCCAATAATAGTCTTACAAAAATTTGCCATTGCAATAATTAAAATTTTTGCAGGACTATGTCCATGTTTCGTCATATAATAATCTTTGGGGCAACGGGATCAGTCGGAACAAGCACGCTAAATATTATCAGGCGTAATCGCCACCATTTTAATGTGGTTGGCATAGCAGCAAATACCAACGTGGAAAAGTTAGCGCAAATAGCCCATGAATTTAGCGTTCCGAATATTGGAGTTTTCGACAAACATGCCTTCGCTGGAAAAGATTCACTGTTTAAACGGGGGACACATTTTTTTGTGGGCGAAGATGGCCTATGCGAACTCGTCCAACTTTCCGAAGCTGTTGCTGTGCTGATGGCAATGGTCGGAATTGGGGGGTTGAAACCGACCATGGCTGCCCTTGAAAGTAAAAAAACTCTCCTCCTTGCCAGCAAGGAAATTCTCGTCGCCGCTGGAAAATTTGTCATGGAATCTGCCAAGGCAAATGGTGGTCAAATATTGCCTGTAGACAGTGAACATAATGCCATTTTTCAGTGTTTGCTGGGCAATGGCAATGGTTTTGTTGATAGATTGATCCTAACCGCTTCGGGGGGACCTTTTAGAAATTTTTCACGGCAGGAAATGGAAAACATCAGTGTCGAACAAGCCCTCCGTCATCCAATTTGGAACATGGGGAAAAAAATTACCATTGACTCTGCAACGATGGCCAACAAAGCCTTGGAGATTGTGGAGGCCAAATGGCTATTTGACGTTCCCGGAGACCGTATCGATGTAATAGTTCATCCGGAAAGTATCGTCCATTCAATGGTAAAGTTTTGTGACGGATCCGTAATCGCCCAAATGTGTCCACCGAACATGGAGTATCCCATTGCAAATTGCCTATTTTTCCCGGAGAGGGAACGGCTAGTAAAGCCGAGCATAGATTTTGTTGAACAGGGCAAGCTAAATTTTTTTGCTCCAGACGCTACAAAATTTCCCCACCTGTCCATCATTCGTCGATGTTTGAAAGCGGACAGCAATGCCTGTGCCGTTTTTCAAGCGGCCAATGAAGTAGCCGTCGATGAATTTCTAAATCACAGGATACAATTTACACAGATCAGCGAAATAGTGGCTAGGACGTTGGACATCTATCCTGGAGAACCCATGACATCCCTTAAAAGTTGCGAAGAATCTGTCATGGAAGCACGTAATGCTGCTAAAGGCATTGCCAAAGGGTTCAACTAATTATCGTCTATGCTTGCAATTCGATAGCTTTAACCAATCTTGGTGACATGTTTGAAAATTTCTCAAAAACTAAAACGGCCAGGCAAATGTTTTTGTTCGATAGTTGTCGTTGTTTTTGCGGAGGGATAATAGAAGCGCTATTTAAAAATCTTGCACTGGTAATTGCCATTCGAATTTTCCATGCATCAAAAACGGCCAAATCATTTTTGGTTTCCGCTGGCTTTATTGGATACTTTATTACCACCATTACTCAGGCCTTTGCAGCCAAACAGGAACGATTTACCACCATGGACTTTTGCAAAAAGTATATGCTTTCCCTTGCACTGCTTATTTTTGCCTCAATTTTTGTAAGGTCACTCCCGGTATTTCTAATCCTGATGATGTTGGCCACCATGATTTTTAAACAACCCGTGCCTTTGATAGAAGATGCCTATGGCCAAAATTATTCTCCCCAGGAACGGGGTAGTCGACTGGCATTTGTCCTGATGGTTATACCTCTGTCTGCCATAATGTTTTCCCTCATGGGGAGTAAGCTGATGGATTTTAATTTGCAGAATTACAAACTAATTCTTTTCATGGTGTCTCTATCGGCCGTGGGTTCGGCGATGTCGTTTTCCAAAATACCATCCCGGATTTTGCCGCAGCGAAAAGAAAAATCTATCTTTTCTAACCTGAAGCTCATTTTTCAAGATAAGCTGTTCGGCATGATATTACTTTGGTGGTCATTTGCAGGAGTCGCCACTCAAATGTTAAACCCTTTACGAACAGAGTTTCTAATCAATAGCATGTATGGAATAAACGCTTCCAATATATTTGAAACGGTTGCATGCATGGCCATTCCTTACACTTTTAGGATTTTAAGCTCGCTGCTATGGGGATATTTCTTCGATAGGGCAAAACTTATAACCGTAAAATTAATGGTTAACGCCTTTGCAATACTCGGGTTTTTATTATTTTTTCATTGTAAATCAAGAAATCTTATCATTTTAGCTTCCATATTTGCTGGAATTGCCTGGGGAGGAGGGGAAATAATTTGGTGCCTATGGGTAACAAAGATCGCTCCTAGGGAAAATTTTAGTTCCTACATGAGTGCGAATGTTACCATCGTTGGGTTGAGGGGATTACTGGCACCATTTCTTGGATATGGTTTATCCCATTACCTAACATTGCAAGAAATAAGCTACGTAGGCTCGGCCTTCGTCTTGATATCTAGTTTGGGACTTTTTTCACTTAGAAAGCATCCGCGATTCACTGGGAACAAGGTACAATGATCCTGGGATACTACATTCACAGCATTAACCCGTTTGCCATTAAATTTTCCGAACGATGTTTCATCGAAGGAATTCGGTGGTATGGTATTTTTTATTTGCTGACATTTGGATTCATGTTTTTTGCACTAAATTTTTATTCTAAAAAAAACAAGTCTCCCCTATCGGGAGAACAGAACATATCTTTTCTAAGCTATGCAATCGCAGGTGTCATAGCTGGTGGCCGCATAGGATATACGCTCCTATATTGCCCAGGCACATTTATCCGTAACCCACTGGAAATTTTTGCTATTTGGCATGGTGGGATGTCTAGCCATGGAGGATTTGTCGGAATTATCATCGCGATGATTATTTTTTGTAAAAAAAGTAATGTGTCACTGCTATCCTTGGCGGACATTTGCTCGACCATTGCACCTTTTGGTTTTTTACTTGGCCGCATTGCAAATTTTATCAACGGTGAGCTCTATGGAAAAATTACAAATGTCAAATGGGCAGTGATCTTTCCCCAAAGTAGCTACTCTCCATTGTGCCTTTCTGTGATTCCTGCCCGACACCCTTCCCAACTCTACGAAGCTTTCCTGGAAGGGTTACTATTATTTGTGTATATGCAGACCCGCTTCTGGACCAAAGAAAAGATTACCCCGGGAAAACTCAGTGGAGAATTTTTAATATTGTATTCAATTTTTAGAATTTCCGTGGAATTCTTTCGTGAGCCCGATGCACAACTAATCCTTGGCATGTCTCGTGGGCAGTTCTATTCAGTCTTTTTACTGTTGTTTGGCATAGCTTTACTGCTCAGAACATGCCGCCAAGTACAACAACGATAAAACGGCAAATTTCCTCGATTTCTCACCCCTAGATGTACAGTCCCATATTGTAATGGAGAGAAAAAGGTGATAGAATACGAATTACTAAAAAAAATAGGGGAGTCACCGTGGGACAAATACTATACGGATGCGCCAAAACGACGGAGGCAGTGCGCAGAGCGACACAAGATAGTCAAAAGAGTATATAGTCGTTGTAATTGAAAAAGGCATGTTTGTGCAGGCAAAAGCTGGAAGTTACAGGTAGAAAGTTGCAAGCAAAGGTGTCTTTTCAACGAAGATAACTATATACATCTGGGGGATGCAGATCAAAGACAGGATAAATAGGCGAAACTTTGCAAAATTTCTTGCACAAATCACAGCGATGGTTATCCTTAGATAAAGGATGGAAGTTGAAACAGGAGTAAGAGATCAAATTAAAAACTTGCGGAATGAAGCTAGGAGTAATCGTGCGGCCAGAGAGTGCATTTTAACAATAAATGGTAGAGAATGTAAGGTAACAGCAAATCCCGTCATAACCGGGTGGTGGATTTTCAAAAGGATTGCAAAAACAGAAATTACAATTGAGTTCTCAACTTTAGATTCACGGAAATGTGAGGTTCAGTTTGTCTATAACAGAGGAAGAGGGGTTAACCAAGGAATTGAAAATTTTATAGAAAAATTACAAGAGATTCCTTCCGCGGAAGCCGGCGACCCCAAGGGTTCCCAAGCTGTCCCAGAAAGAGCGACCACCGAAACCCAACCTGATAGCGGTGGCACCAGCAAATCCACAGATACCAGCGAATCCACAGATCATACATCTGTTCCTTCCGCGGAAGTCGGTGGCTCCAAGGATTCCCCTGTCACAGAAAGTGCGACCGTCGATACCACACCTGATAGCGGTGGCACCAGCGAATCCACAGATCATACATCTGTTCCTTCCGCGGAAGCCGGCGGCCCCAAGGGTTCCCAAGCTGTCCCAGAAAGTGCGACCGTCGAGAGTCCAACTGGTAGCGGTGGCACCAGCGAATCCTCAAAACCCACATCTGTTTCTTCTACGGAAGTCGGTGGCCCCAAGGGTTCCCAAGCTATCCCAGAAAGTGCGACCGTCGAGAGTCCAACTGGTAGCGGTGGCACCAGCGAATCCTCAAAACCCACATCTGTTTCTTCTACGGAAGTCGGTGGCCCCAAGGGTTCCCAAGCT
>JAITET010000012.1 GCA_031281895.1 Puniceicoccales bacterium
TGTTCGAGCGATGCAAATTCTAGTAAAATGTTAATTTCATCTGCTGCTTTTTTTAAATTTTCCACACTTGCCAGTTTTCGTTTGAGAGCGTGTAATTTGCTGCCCGTTTCCTTTGCCAGAAATTGATTGTCCCAAAAATTAGGAGCAGACATACTTTCTTCCATTTTGCCGATTTCATATTTTACATTATCGATGTCTAAAAATGTCGATAGGGTTTTGATACGATCGTTGATCGCATTGGCCGCCGATAAAAATTCTGACAATTCTTGCATTACGAAATTCCGTTACCCTAAAAATCACCCTAGGAAAAATTTCTTCCAATGCCAGCCATATCATTTAAACATCGGCATATTGCCAAAAATTCGATACAATTAAGCATTGGAAATATTCTGCCGGTTTCAGGGAGGACAGGTTGAGCATTTCCTTCAACCTGACGAAGGTCAATTCTGACTTTCAATTGAAAAAATACCGGCATCCCCTGTTCGTAAACTTTCGCATAGGAATTTTTTGTCCATATTTTCAACTTGCAAAATCTGGCCTGGGTAAAAAATTACAGCATTTTCACAAAAATTTCGCAATTCCCGTATGTTTCCTGGCCATTTATATGTTGTCAATATTTTCATCACTTCGGGAGAAATTTCGACCCCATGGAGGTCGTTCGATTGGGCGAAGATTTTAATATAGTGGTCGAGGAGCAATGGAATGTCTTCCACCCTCCTGCGCAAAGGGGGTAATTCTATGGTAACAACATTTAGGCGATAGAGCAAGTCTTCGCGGAATAGTCCCTGATCAACGAGCTTCTGGAGATTTCGATTAGTTGCACAAACTATGCGAACGTCGACGGAAATGTTTTCTGAACTACCCACCCTGTTGAAGGTTTTGGTCTCCAAAAAACGCAGCAGTTTTATTTGGGTTTGGATATCGATTTCTCCGATCTCATCGAAAAAAATTGTCCCCCCATTGCTCGATTCGAATAGCCCAATGCGCCTACTATCTGCACCGGTAAAAGCACCTTTCTCATGCCCAAACAACTCACTTTCTAGCAAATTTTTTTGTAGGCTGGCACAGTGTATGGCCGTAAAAGGTTTGGAGACACGCTTGCTAAAGTAGTGGACAACATTTGCAAATAGTTCTTTGCCCGTTCCCGTTTCCCCTTCCAGGAGGACCGTCGCCCTAGATTGGGCAACCTTTTTTATTTTTCCTAAAAGATCCGTAATCACTTTGGACTTCCCCACTATCATATCCGGAGAAAATAAACTGTCCAGGGAAGCATTCTTTTTAGTTGGTGAAATGTCACCGGGAACACCTTTTTTACTGTGCTGGTTGTTTCTGTTGACAAGTGCATGCCGCATTAGCATTTCCAACTTTGCAAAATCCAACGGCTTGGTTACAAAATCATAGGCTCCATGCTTAATTGCTTCTACCGCCGTTTCCACCGATCCATAGGCTGACATCATTATGCATATGGGGTTGTACGGCCTACGCAAAGCCTCATCGACGACGAACATACCATTTTTCCCCGCCATGCGCAAATCTGTCAAAATGATATCAAATTTTTCATTCTTCATCAGGTTGACAGCCTCATTGAAGTTCGTCGCAAAGAAAACTTCATATTCATCATTGAACAGTTGTCCCAGTGTATCACGGGTATTTTTTTCGTCATCAACTATCAATAGGCTAGGAAGCATCCTCCTTTATGTCTCTAGCAAAAAATGGAATCTTGTCCAAGACTTTTTCCTGAAAATCTTCGAAATATAGGTAAATTACAGGAAGTATGAATAATGTTATTATCTGCGAAATTATCAAACCTCCAATTACGCATAGACCAAGGGGCCGCCGGGAAGCTCCATCGGCTCCCCATCCCACGGCCAACGGTATCTGGCCCATTACGGCAGCCAATGTTGTCATTATGATAGGGCGAAACCTCTCCAAACATGCCGTATGGACAGCTTTTTCTTTGCTCATGCCTTCCTTCTGGCGAGCAATGGCGAAATCAATCATAAGAATTCCGTTCTTCTTAACTATGCCCAGCAGCATGAACAGGCCTATAAATCCGTATAACGACAGTTCCATACGAAAGATCATCAATGTTAGGAGCCCCCCGACCATCGCTACCGGCAACGCTGACAGTACGGTCAATGGATGAACATAGCTCTCATACATGATTCCTAGAATTATGTACATCACAAATATCGCAAGAACTAATAGCGTTATTATGCTCGAAGATATTTCCCTAAATGTTTTAGCTTCCCCTTCGAAAGATCCGATGATATGTTTCGGGACAATTTTAGAAGCCGTTTGCGTTACGAATTTTATGGCTTCCCCTATGGGATATTTAGGATGCAGGTTAAAAAATATGGAAACCGATGGAAGATTTTTCGTATGATTTACCTGGGTTGGTCCCAATGTTTCCTTGGCCGTTGCGACGGTTTTAAATGGCAATAGCTCCCCGCTATCACTCCGAAAATACAGTGAATTTAAATTATCGGCATTTTGACGAAAAATATCATCACTTTCAACGATGACCTTATATTGGCGAGTCTGTGTTTTAATTTGATAGCAATAATTTCCGGAATAGGCCTGCTTCAGCATGTTTTCGATGGAATACACATTTACCCCGTAGCGTGCTGCCTGGGACCGTAAGTAGTCTATGGAAACCTGGGGACTATTGATTAACATATCCGTTGACACGCTGATAAAACCCGGATTTTGCCTCATTCCCCCTACGAGCTCTCCCGCACATTTATATAGTGCATCCGTGTCCATTCCCGATAGGACATAGGCATATTTACCCTGGCTGGTACTTACGGCACCGGTGTTCACGGATAGGGTTGGCATTGGGCGAACAAATGCCAATACACCCGGAACGGCATACAAATCACGCATTAACAGCTGCGATATGGTTTGAATTTTGGGACGTTTTTTGTCCTTCAATACACAAACTGCCAACCCCTGATTACCAGGGAACATTCCCGTTAGACCTGTCACTGACATTGTTTTATCCACGTAGGGATTTTTTCTCAAAATGCTATTAATTTGCGTCTGGTAGCCTTTCATTTGGGCAGGAGATGTCCCTTCCTGAGCAATAAACATACCCATCATATTACCACTATCCCCCTCCGGCAGAAATGTTCTCGGCAAAGCTGCGAATGTCAGGAATGTGCCCAGCAAGCTTACCACCCAAACTATAACTGACAATCTTTTATGGGCTATGCACCAGTCAAGTGCCTTACTATAAACTTTTAAAAATTTATGTTCCAGGTTGTAGGACGCTATTTCTAGTTTTGTTTTATTTTTCTTTTTTATTGGCTTCAACATTCGGGCACACATCATCGGTGTCAATGTCAATGAAACCACACCGGATGCCAAAATGGCCACCACAATGGTTATGGAAAATTCTCTAAATACCCGACCAATCTGTCCAGGCATGAAAACGAGAGGGATAAAAACAGCCGCGAGGGATAAGGTCATCGACAAAATCGAAAAACTAATCTCCTTTGCTCCTTCGATGGATGCCTTTAGGGGACTTTCTCCGAAATCTTCCATCCTTCGTATCATATTTTCCAAAAATACGATGGCGTCGTCCACGAGGAAACCAACGGCAAGGGTCAGAGCCATGAGGGATAAGTTGTCGATGGAGTAATTTAACATTCGCATGACAACGAATGTAATCAACAGAGACAGAGGTAGTGCGACGATTGGTATAATCGTTTCCATAGGCCGACCAAGAAACAGAAAAATTACACCGACGACCAAAATAAATGCTACTACCAATGTCTGCTTTACGTCCCTTATGGATTCTACTATGGTCTTAGACCTATCATACATTTTTATCAAATTAACGGAACCGGGGACTTGTTCCTTAAAAATTGGTAGCAGTGCGTTGATACTTTTCGCCAATTCTATGGTGTTAGCTCCCGCTGCACGGGAAACCGCAAGGATTACGGATGCATTGTAATTTCCTTCGTGGCCAGATTGCCAGAAACCAGCGGAAAAGTCATCGGTTTCTAACTTATCGATACACTCTGCAATGTCTTTCAAATAAATCGGAGCATCATTCCTATACGCCACGATTAGGTTTAAATAGTCACTTGCGTTTTCCAGTTGACCATTTGGTTTTATCACGAGGGTTTTGGTCGCATCTTTTAATTGGCCAGTAGACAAAGAAACCGTCCCTGTCTGGACAGCTTTTATAACATCATCGACGGTTATTCCTCGATTGTAGAGTTTTTCATTGTTTACCAATATTTTTACTGCCCTTTGAACACCATAGACGGTAACATCCGATACGCCTTTAAGAACTTTTATGCGTTGTGCAATTTGATCCGATGCGTAATCGTAAAGATCTCCTCTGGTCATCGTATCGCTCGTCAACACCAGATAATAAATTGGTTGGCTGTTGGGATCTGTTTTTTCAAACACCGGAGGAGTTGGCATGTCCCTCGGAAGGGAACCAGTTGCCCTGGAAATGGCCGATTGCACATCTATAGCTGCCCCATCGATACTTTTGTCTAACGAAAATTGTAAAACAATCCTTGTTCCACCCTGGGAGCTTGAAGATGTGATCATTTCAAGTCCCTGAATCTTCATGAATTCTTTCTCCAGTGGGGATGCAACATTTGCTGCCATTGTTGCGGGATCCATGCCGGGAAACATGGCTCGTACCTGTATGACTGGGTAATCCACGGCGGGCAAATCACTAACCGGCATTGCCCGATAGGAAAATATGCCAGCAATTGTCAGCATCAAAGTCAACAAAATCGTCAAAACTGGACGTCTAATAAAAGGTTCAGATATACTTTCCATATTTACTTGGTCGTTGGATTTTTCTCCGCAATTTTCCTATTTTTTTCTAAATTTTCTCCAAAAGAGTTGGGTTGTGTATCGGGCATTTCTATAACCTTCATTCCAGGGGCCAACATCAATTGTCCTCTCATGACTATGGTTTCTCCCTCACTAACTCCATTTTTAATCACCAGCATGTCTCCGTGTATCTGTCCGATTTCCACCAGTCGAAATTCAACCGATTTATCTTCTTTGATTATAAAAACATACCGGCCCTGTTGTCCAAGTTTTACAGCTTCTGCGGGGACTAAAATTGAATTTTTTGCTACGGTTAGCAAAAGTTTGGTACGCACGGATTGCCCCGGCCAAAATTTATGTTCCGGATTCTCCATCAGCGCCCTTAGCTTTATGGAACCCGTTCTCCTATCTATGGAATTATTGATGAAGTCAAGGTATGCTTCCCCTTTGACTCCATCGTTTGAAATCGGAAAAACTTCCATTTTTAAACTTCCTTCTTCAAGGTTGAAAAACCTTTGTAAATCATAGAAATCATTCTCGGATATGCTGAATTCAACATACAGTTGATCGACATTCTCTACGGTTACCAATGGCTTGTTGGTGGACATCGCTCCAATGACATTTCCAACATCCACCAGGTATGCCCCGGTGATACCGCTTATGGGAGACACTACGTTGCAATGCTCCATATCGATTTTTGCCTGCGTAACCTGTGCATTTGCCACATCAACACTGGAAATATCCTGCTCTACCTGTGTCTCATATGCTTCATACTGTTGTTGGGCAATATAATTCTGCGGGAGCAATGCCTTTGAGCGTTCCAGTTGTGCAATATCGACCTTCAGCTTTGCTTTGGCAGCCATCAGTTGAGCTTCCGCCCTCTTCAAATTTGCTTCGTATATGCGAGAATCTATCGCATACAAAGGATCGCCAACCTCTACCTTTTGCCCTTGCCTAAAGTTTACGGCGACTATTTGACCACTGACCTGGGAAACAATAGCAACTGATTCGGACGCTACACAACTTCCAATGGCTTCGATGTAAAGAGGAAGATCTGCAACTGTTACCTTCGCTGACACCACCGACGTCGGAGGACGTGCTGCTTGTTTTCCCCGTCCACACCCACCAATAAGTATCAGGCACATTGATGCGATCAACACATAAAAACTTTTTAAAACTTTCATTATCTATTAACTATTGTTGTATATTATTTTTACTCTCGAAATTTACTATCCCTACGGCATAGGCTAAATCAACCACTGCCACCGATAAATTATTTTTCGACACCACCGTCTGTTTCCTAGCCGATGCCAATTGCGTTTGTGCTGCCATTAGATCACCAAATGAAGAAAGCCCTTCCTTATATGCAATTATAATAGAATCAAAGGACTCTTGGGCAGATTGTTCATAGTTTCTTGCAGCGCTAAGCTGTTTTATGGCAGACTTGAATGCATAATATTTTGCCCAAACGTCGGAAGCGATGGACAGTTGCATTCGTTTTAGTTCCTGTTCTGCATTTTTCAAGGCAGCCCGAGATTCAATGATATCGTACATGTTATTAAACCCATCGAATATGGTCCATCGCAAGGATGCGTAGATGTTAAAATTATTAAAGGACTCATTTTCACCGCGGAACCACTTCCTATTTCCAGCCCCACCGATAACCAATTCGGGCAACAGTTTTGAGGAATTAGTCCACGTTATATCCTTTTTGGCCTTGATAATCGAATATTGGGCCAACATATCCTGTCGCGTTTGCATCGCTCCAGCTATTAAATCTTGGACATTAATATCCAAGTCACCAATGTCATTTTCATCATTGGATTGAACGATTTGTATGGCTTCAGAAACTGGTACTCCTATTGCAATTGCCAAATTTGCTCGGGCTAGCTCGACGTGTGCCTTGGCATTTTCAAGGTCAAACTCCGCACGTGACCTATTGGCTTTCGCCTGTAAAAAATCTTGTATGTTGGATAATCCGGCCTGATTTTTTATGAAGGCGGCATCGTATGCCACAAATGCATCGTCCAAATTTCTTTGACTGGCTTCGACTGTTTCTTCCGCAGAGTCCAATGCAAAATAACCTCTCTGAACTTCGTATGCTAAAGTTTGTAAATCCCGATTATGTTGATAATTTGCAGCATAGAGCAATTGCCTGGCTGCATCTGCGTATTTGGTATGTCCTCCAAATTGGAAGATGGAATATTGTATTTCAATGGCCGGATAAAATGCCGTTGCGGAATTTTTCAATCCGAGAGTATTAGTTTCTAATTTCTCCGCTACACCGGAAATTGTTACCTTTGGGAAAAAAATGCTGGCTGCTTTTCCACTTTGTGCTGCTGCTATGCGGGCCGCTTGCCAACTTTTCTTCGTGGATGGATTATTTTCAAATGCAATGTCAAGCAGCATCGGTAAATCCAATGCCGAAGCAAATGACTCTGGGACAAAATTGGTATTGCTATATTTTTGCAATTGCCGCTGCTTCACCTGATTTTCTTTAACTGGTGGGTCCCAAAAGGCATCATTCTTCTTCGATACTCCACTATCGATGGTACCACATCCAACAAGCAATCCTATGGATACACTCACCAAGAATAGGTTACATAACTTACAAAAAAACTTCTCGATGACAACCATCTCGGCTAAGATACTTTTTCATAAATTGAAAGTCAAATCTTTTAAGCATATTTAAGCACATTTGTCTCGCCTCAAAGGTATTATTTTTTATGGGATTTTGAAGTGTTTTCAGCAGCAAAAGATTTGTTAATGGCAGAAAGTCATGCCATAGAACATGCTTCCAAAGTTTTGGGTGAAAGTTTTGGCAAAGCGATTGAAATTTTATTAAATCATAGGGGGAAAACCGTTATTTGCGGAATGGGAAAATCGGGACACATCGCCAAAAAGATAGCTGCCACCTTTACAAGTATCGGACAACCTTCCATATTTCTACATCCCGCCGAAGGAGCCCATGGAGATTTGGGAGTTTACTCTCCCGGCGATCCCACACTCTTACTGTCAAAAAGTGGTACTACGGATGAAATACTCTGCCTGATTCCGGTTTTAAAAAAAATTGAATCCAAGATAATTTCTATCGTGGGAAATTCTAATTCCCCCATTGCCAAATCATCCGACGTCGTGATTGATATTTCCTTTGCCAAGGAAGCGGACCCCCTACAAATGGTTCCCACGACCAGTGCCATCGTCAGTTTGGCCATCGGAGATGCCATCGCAGTCGAATTAATGTCCCGCCGGTCCTTTTCCAAGCAAGATTTTGCAACCTTTCATCCCGCAGGACAACTTGGAAGAAACCTTCTCCTAAAAGTAAAGGATGTCATGTCTCCCCTATCGTCCTGTGCCGTCATAAAATCCAGTAGCACCTTGCGTGAAATCGTAATTGCCATGACGGAGTTTCCATTGGGAGCAGCTTTAGTAATAGACCGAGATGATATTTTATCGGGTCTGGTAACAGAAGGTGATATTCGCCGTTCTTTGAAGGAAGATGAATCTTTTCAAAGGATTAGGGCAGAAGACATAATGACATCATCTCCTAAACATATAAATGCTGATAGCTATGTCGGGGAAGCACTACAGATCATGGAGAGTGGTCCGTCACAAATATCCGTTCTTCCCGTAATGGCAACTGACACCACTGCCGGAAAGTCTAGGGTAATGGGTCTACTACGCCTCCACGACACCTATAAACATTAAATCTTATGTTCTACATCATGTCAACGGGGTCCACATCGATGGTCCAAGTAGCATCCCTTGTGCTTTTGAAAACTTCCATGCTTTCGTGGATTTTTTCTAAAACTGTGGCTACGTTTTTTGAGAAACACATGAGAGAAAAACGGACGCGGTCCTTCACTTTGTACATTACAGCTGGGGCCGGCCCTCGAAGTTCAAATAGGCCTTGGGATCGTTTTCGCAAATCATCGCAAATCTTTTTTGCTAAAAATTCCGTCTTCACTTCATTTCTTCCAGAAAAAATTAGCCGAATAATGTGGGAAAATGGTGGATAGGAAAATTCACTGCGGGACATTAGTTCATTCTTCAAAAAGGATTCAACGTCGTTTTGGACGGCTAACTTGATCAGATCCGAAGATGGAAAATTGGTCTGTATGACAACGATTCCAGGCTTATTTCCACGACCTGCCCGTCCCGACACTTGAATGATCGACTGAAAAACTCTCTCATTCGTTCGAAAATCGGGAAAATTCATGGCATTATCCACGTTGATAATACCTACAAGTGACACATTCGGGAAATCTAATCCCTTGGATATCATTTGCGTACCAACCAAAATATTAACTTCCCCATCCCTAAAACGGTTCAAAATTTTGTAAAAACTATCCTTTGTCGTCGTGGTATCGGAATCAAGGCGTTCAACTTTGGCCAACGGGAACAGTGTACAAATAACGCCCATAAGCTTTTGCGTTCCCACACCGCTTTGCAAAATGTCATATCCTCCACATTTAGGACATTTGGCTGGCAAGCTTTCGATATAATTGCACATGTGGCACCGCAATACATTTTGCTCCCTATGGTATGTCAAAGAAGTGCTACAATGTGGGCAGGTGGCAACGTAGTCACAATTTTTGCAAAACACCACCGACGAATACCCCCGTCTGTTGAGAAATAAAATGACCTGTTCGTGTTTTTCCAAACGATCTTCAACCAATTCCCGTAGCCGTGATGAAATAATATTCGGTTTTCCCATGGAATATTCATGGCGCATGTCGACCACTTCAATCCTAGGCAGTGCACTACCATCGATCCTATTTCTTAACGTATTCAGCCTATACTTCTTCAATGACGCATTGAATAAGGATTCGATGGATGGCGTTGCGGACCCTAGGATACATACGGCGTTGCATAATTTGGCACGGTAGACTGCAACGTCACGGGCATGGTAACGGGGAGTTTCTGCCTGTTTGTATGTCGTTTCATGTTCTTCATCGACGATGATTACCCTGGTATTTTTTAGGGGAGCAAATATTGCTGAACGTGCCCCAATAACAATTTTTGCTTCACCGTTGGCCATTGCCAACCAGGCATCACGGCGTTCTCCTTCAGATAGCCCACTATGCCAAACCACAACTTGAATAGCTGGCAGATTTACAGCACACCTGATTCGACGGACCGTTTGCGGTGTTAGGGTGAGTTCTGGGACTAAATAAATTGCATCCCCTCCCGATTTTAGGACATTTTCCATGGCATGCAAATAAACTTCCGTCTTTCCAGAACCCGTAACACCATGTATCAAATGCGTGCAAAATTCCCCTTTGGCTAGGCTCTGGTCGATATCGGTAACGACATTTTGCTGTTCAGTCGTCAAAACTATATTTTTTCTATTGTTTTCATTTTCTCCTAATGTTTGACTGGCATAGACGATGCGATTGGCCCGTTCAAAAGTCTCCCCGACGATCCCCTTGTCGACCAAAGAATTGATGGCAGAGGTTGAAAAATTTTTTAGTGCTGATTTTTCAAACGCACCGTTGGATTTTAGTAAAAACTCATATAATGCGTATTGCTTTGGTGAACGGCGCCCTAGCACTTCACAATCTTCTTTGGATAAAATTTTTATCAGGGAAAGTTTTGTCACAAATTTGAATCCAGTATTTTTTCTTATGGCCAGAGGGATAATGGTTTCCAGTAGGGATTTATATGATGCTGCGTAGTATTTGCGCATCCAAAATATCAATTTTATCATGTCCGCACCGAACAAGGGGAAGTCACATTCAATGTTTAGAATTTCCTTTACCTGAAACGATGATTTATCTGGCTCCGCTTGGAAAGTATGAAGGATAATACCCAATGTCTTTGTTCGTCCAAATGGCACCCTAACGAGCATACCATCGGTCAAAGTGTTCTCCAATTCCCGAGGAATTGCATACAACAATGGACCATCGAACATTCCAAACGTTAGAATCTCTGCACAAAGACGCCCCATAATTTCAGACCAGCGGTAATATGGCCCTAAGGATAGAATATGTTAAAATTGTGAAAAGGGCGGATACCGGTACGGTTATAAGCCATGTGACAAATATTGTAAAAAGCAGCCGCAGATTCAGCCCTTTGATACCTTTTTCTAATCCAACTCCAATGACAGCACCGGTTGCAGCATGGGTGGAACTAACCGGCATTCCGAAAACGGATGCTAGGATAATCGTCGTGGCGGTCGAAAAATCGACGCTAAAACCTTTGGAATTCGATAGCAATGTGATGCTATGTCCCATCGTATCAATGACCTTATGGCCAAGGGATAAAACCCCCATTGACATTCCAAGTCCCCCAACTGCAAGCATCCAAATGGGGATAGAATAGTTGGCGAATGAATCCGGCAGCATGCCAAGCTTTGTAACAAAATATATGGCGATAACCGGAGTGACACTGTTGGCAACATCATTCGACCCAACGGCAAACCCTATCAAACACGAAGTGCCTGCTTGAAAACGCCTAAAAACATGTTCAACGCCAAATTCCCTATCTTTGAATTTTATGACTAACCTATGTGTTACGATTCTAAATGTTACGTATAGTGCTGGGAAAATCAGTAACAATATCTCCCATGCCCTGCACGGATGCATGATACAATTTTTCCAAACCTTACCTCCTTGTACTATGGCAACGATGAGCGCGATAACAATTACACTGGCATAGATGGGAATCCAGTTGCATGCCCGCTGCATAACCTTGGAGTTTTCTCCCCGATAAATTGTCAGTTTTATTAATTTTATGGTGGCTAGCGAACATGCTGCCGCTAAAAAAGGCGTAAATATCCACGATAGGGTCAATGTGCCGAGCAATTTCCACTTGACAGCTCCAATACCTCCCAAAGTGGTGGCAATGCCTATCATTCCCCCGACGATGGAATGGGTTGAGCTTACCGGCAATCCGGTACGGGTGGAAATGAAAATAAAACTACCCGTAGCAACCATGCATGCCAACATCCCTGCGATGTAGGCATTTTTATCATGAAAACAGCTAATGTTTACAACTCCATCGATTAGCGTTTTTGAAACATTAGACCCTAACACTACCGCTCCCAGAAAATTTAAGATGGCAGCGATTAGAAGTGCATGTCTGATCTTTAGAGCCTTGGACCCTACGGCTGAAGCAAACGCATTTGCGACATCATTTGCTCCATTATTAAATGCAACAAAAATTGCCCCAATTGCAGCCAAAATCAATATAAACATCATACTGAATATGTTCCCAACAATTTGTCTTTATTCATATCGAAGGTGAAAGTAATCATTGTCACTTTTGTCCAAAAGACAACTTTTTATTGCAGTAATAGATGTTTCGCAATCAAATACATCCCCTAATTCTCTTGGAATTTACATTGACTGCGTAGTTTCACATATATCAGAGTAAAAAAATATTGTCTTTTGTGTTCCAGTTGCTAGAGTTTTTTCCCATTATGGTAGGGGAGAGGGGTATCGTTCACTCCGTGGGAGAAATATCTTCACGAGTATTGGAACGTCTGTGGGAAGATGAACAATTTAGCATTGAAGCAAACAATCTTATACTGGATTGTTTAAAATCCTTACCAAAAATATCCACGGACGGTAGAGATATTGTAGTACGTCCTCTTTCTCTAGAAACACAGTTGCCAAAAGGTTTATCCAAGGCATTCGACAAGGAGTTTACGAATCGTTCCACAAAAAGAAATAAAATGATGGATATCAAATTTTCTGTTTTTAAAAAATCTTTTCGCACGTTGCAAAAGGAATCCATTGATGCGTTCGAAAAAGAATTTGACGAACGTTTGGCCCTAACAATAGGTAGGGAAAAAACCATGCGCCTAAAACGTGACAAAAAGCAGCATCAATTGGTATTTTTTCGATGGATATTTTCCCTGTGTACCGTAGCCAGCTTGCCCTACGTGGGTGATGATTCGGACAAAAGTGCCGGTCTGTTATTTTAACAAACCGCATCATTTCTCCACAAAATACGGGAAGTGAAAATTATTGTCCCCATGCAAATGGAAATCAGAGGCAGAGATGAAACTTGCAGAAATAAGTCGACATGCGAGCGATAAATGATAAGAATAGGAAAGATGATTAATAAAAAATACGCCCGAGAGGTAATAATTTTAACCGGCGGATATTCATCATCGGAAAAAGAAATATCGCTGCTGTCTAGCGAGACGGTATACCAGGTGTGCCGAAGTATCCTACCCACAACAAAAATTGTCCTTACAAGGGACAACCTGCCAGAGGAAGCAATTCAAAAGGATGCCATAATTTTCCCTGTTGCCCATGGGGAATTTGTGGAAGACGGTGGTTTGCAAGCCGCCATGGAAGCAGAAGACTTGACCTTCATCGGAAGTGGTTCGAAGGCCTGTGCACTATGCATGAACAAATCCCTTACAAAGCAAATCGTTTCAGAAGAAGGAATTCCCGTGATCGATGGCATAAAATTTGTTCCAACAAATGCTCCTTCGACCCATTCGATTATCAGTACGCTCGGACGTAATTTATTCGTAAAACCAAATGCTAAGGGTAGTAGCATAGACACCCATATCATCTCATCGGAGATGGAATTGGGATTGATCATTCACAGATTAAACGAAGACATGGAGTATATCATTGAACACAGGATAGATGGGATAGACCTAACAGTGGCCATGCTTGATGGCAAGGCACTTGAAATTGTGGAAGTTTTGCCGAAATATGGTTTTTTGGACTATAGGAATAAATATACGCCGGGGTATTCCAGTAAAATATGCCCCGCGAGAATTCCCGAAGATACTAAAAATACGGTGAAACGATATGGCGAAATAGCGTTTAAATGTTGTGGATGCAGGGATTGGGCCAGGGTTGATTTTTTATTACAGAAAAATACCGGAAAGGTCTTTTTTTTGGAAATCAATACAATCCCCGGGATGACACAAACCAGTTTCTATCCAATGAGTGCAAACGCTGCCGGCCTAGATCTACCCACACTTACCTCTATATTGATAAATTTAGCCGCAGACAGAAAAAGAGCGAAAATTAATTCCATGGATGATCCAGATTAATTATTTCTGTGATTTTCAATGCCAATTGCAGAGTTTTTTTGCCAAAACGAATGTGTATAGTCCCATATTCGGTATTGGGAGTGCGGTAATAATAACGGCAATGTCCGTACCGCGATGTCTGGGACAGGGAACGTGGGGAATGGGAACAGCGACATGGAAATAAGCGATTGGACCACGGAGTTTCGTGGCAATGCAACCATGACGGCCGCTGGGTTATAGAGATCTACTTGCTCTCCAAGGTCTGCCGTGTAAAACAGCTAAAACAAATACTTGACCTGACCACGTTAATCCGTTAAAATGTTAGTGTTGTGGGTATAGGAATTCCAAGTCCAAGTGGAGATCCAGGGTCGCAACCTGATCTTAACGATCCTGGCGTGGGTGGTCCTTCAGGGGAAGGGGGCGAAATGGGCAACACCCTAGTAAAAGTTGCCCCTGAGGTTGTCGTTCCACCCATTAATCCGTTTAATAGTATAATTGTGTTTACTCCTGGGGATAAAGTAGACACAAGTAATGCAGTTGGCAATTTGCAATCTGGAGAGTTGAACAGAATTTCGGATTTATTGGATGGGAGCAATAAATATGTTCAAAAATGTTCCCTAAATGACATAATGTTTCTTGTAATGTTGATTTTGATAAAGTCAACATCTGAACAACGGGAATCGCGGTTCGAAAGCATGTCAGACAAAAAAGTTGTGAGTGCCAAGGCAGCAACTGCGGTCTATGAATTAAAAATGGCGGAAGCGAAAGCCACCTACGAGAAGGAAAAAGCAGCGGCTGAATTGAAGAAAACGATGGCGATAGTAGGCATGTGCTGTGCTTGCCTATCAATTGTGGCTTCGGCGGCGACTGTTGTTTCTATGGTTTCTGTTTCTATAAGTTCATTAGCTAGATCAATTTCGACGATCGCAAATGTTGTTTCTAGTATTGCGAACGCTGCCGCTACCATAGCACAAGGGGTTATTGGGCTTCAGCTTGCAGAACAAGGAAAAGATGTTGCATTCATAAGAGCTGAGGTG
Source organism: Puniceicoccales bacterium (assembly GCA_031281895.1). Lineage (GTDB taxonomy): Bacteria > Verrucomicrobiota > Verrucomicrobiia > Opitutales > JAIRKQ01 > JAIRKQ01. The sequence goes on from JAITET010000012.1 coordinate 14,845, forward strand.
GTTCAAATGCAAACGTTTTTTGAAAATACTATGAAACAAGTTAGAAGCATGCAGGAAGCCTATAGTTCATCCCAGCGTAGCATTACTTCGAGCTTACAGTCCATGCAGGAGATTTTGGAAAAACAGCAAAATACCCGCCTCAGCGTTGCAAGAAATATTTGATTAGTTTTCCTGTGAAGCTAATCTGACCTGCTGAATTATCACATGGCTTTAACGTTCTTATAACTATTGCATAGGTATACGCGAAACTCAAAACAAAAGAGAAAAAAAGAGAAAAAAGAGAAAAAAGAGAAAAAATTCTAGGGAAGATGGATGAAAAAACAACCCTAAGACTGACAAGGCTTTTTGTGGCCATAGACGATCTTTGCAAGCAAAAAAAGATAGGAAAAAAG
>JAITET010000097.1 GCA_031281895.1 Puniceicoccales bacterium
TATGCCAGGGAGGTTTTCGACGTTTCAGGGGCTGGAGATACGTCAATTGCTTGCCTGACGGTAGCACTTGCCGCCGGAGCACCTCTTATTCAAGCAGCAAAATTTGCCAACATAGCTGCCGGTATAGTCGTTGCAAAACACGGCACGGCAGCCATATCCTCTGGCGAATTGCTCAATTCTGAAAATAGGCAACTGCTAAGCGTTTAATGGACGAAGTTTCCCCTCATTTTTTTCTCTTGAAAGGAGAAAAAAGGTTGTTTTTCGAAATTTCCCTCTCCGACCGGGCATATTGTCCTGGGTATCGTAAATTCATGCCTGGAGCATGCATTTTAAGGTTCATCTTTTTCTATGGTATATGTGGAAGAAGAATCTTTTACGGTCCACCCATAATTTGACAATTCCTGGCGTAACCTGTCGGCTTCGATGAAATTTTTCGACTGTTTGGCCTGCCACCTTGATTTGGCCAGCCTCTTTATTTCTTCGGGGACTTCAACGCCCTGTTCTTTGTCATCTAAACGCAAGCCAAGGCAATACATGATCGTTGAAAATTCCTTATGTAGCCCATGCTTTTGCTCTTCATCCAAAGATTCGAGAGAAGTTTCGTTTATAAGCTTGAAAACGCTTCCCAAACACGCAGGAGTATTCATGTCATCCAAAAGTGCAGAAAATGCATTCTTTAAAAATTTCCATTCGGAAATTTCAAACTTTTGTACATCCCACACCGGTGCAATTTTATGGAAAAAATTCTGCAGTTTTTCAATGGCGTTCTTCGCCGCTACCAGATTGTTAAGCGTAAAGTTTAGCTGTTGACCATAATGGGCAGAAATGAGAGCGTATCTCAAACATTGGGCTGAATATCCTTTTTCCAAAATGTCACCTAAGGTGTACAAATTGCCCAAACTTTTTGACATTTTTGCCCCATCCACCAACAGATGGGCTACGTGCATCCAATATTTGACGAATTTCTTACCATTGGCACATTCGGACTGCGCTATCTCATTCTCGTGGTGTGGAAATTTCAAATCCACCCCTCCTGAATGCAAATCTAGGGTATATCCCAAATACTTCTTTGCCATGGCGCTACATTCTATGTGCCACCCGGGACGCCCCTTTCCCCAGGGACTTATCCAAAAATTTTCACCATCTTCCGGTTTTGTCGATTTCCAAAGGGCAAAATCTGAAACATTCTCACGGTCATACTCATCCGCTAAATTCTTTTTCCCGGCACTGTCGATTTCTTGGGTTTTCAGCTCACGATTTTCGATGTTCGAAAGTCTCCCATATTCTTTAAAAGAAGCAATTTTAAAGTAGACCGAATGGTCCGAAGCAACGTAGGCAAATCCTTTCTCCACGAGGGTCTTTATCATGTCGATTTGTTCATTGATATGTTCCGTAGCCTTGGGTTCAAAATCGGGCGGTTTAAGATTCAAGGCTTCGCAATCTTCGTGGAAAATCTTTGTCCATTTTTCCGTAAAAGCCTTTAGTGAAACACTATTTTTTATTGAATCGCGAATGGTTTTATCATCAACATCCGTAATATTTCTGGCTACGCAAGGATTATACCCTTCTACCTCCAATATGCGGGTGAGTACGTCTTGCAAAAGATAGGTCCGGAAATTACCGATGTGGGCATAATTGTAAACCGTTGGACCACAGAAATACATCGTAAATTTCCCACTGGGATTGGGTTGTAATTCTTCCTTGATATTTCCCAAACTATTAAATAATTTCATTTTGAATGCAAACATCTACTAAATAACACGGTGAAATCAAATTATTTATAGTGACCTCTTCCATTAAATATTTTTTGAACACCGATATCTTCCCCTAATCAACAAGGCCACTCCTTATAAACAGCGGTTCGATGTCAGGATCCCTACCCATAAAATCGCGATATAAAACATCCGCTTCGTCACTATCTCCCCTGGAAAGAATTTTTTCACGGAACTCGTTCCCAACCTCACGGCTCAACACTCCATGTTCTTTGAATTTGTTAAATGCATCGGCATCGAGCACCTCAGCCCATTTGTAGGAATAGTATCCTGCCGAATAGCCTCCTCCGAAAATGTGTTTAAAACTCAAGGTTATGGTCGGCACATATTCTGACAGCGTAATTCTGTATATTTCCAGTGCTTGCTTCAACTGGTCTTCAATGTCTGTGTTTGCATAATTTTCATACTTTTGGTGCAATTCCAAATCTAATTTTGAGAGATATAGCTGTCCCATCATCTCGCTTCCAGACATGTGATTTTTCGCTGCAATCATCTTCTTAAACAGTTCTTCCGGTATTTTTTCTCCCGTCTCAAAATGTTTGGCGAAAATGTTGAGGCTTTCCCGTTCCCAGCAGAAATTTTCCATGATTTGAGAAGGCAATTCGACAAAGTCCCAGGCAGTATTTGCTCCATTCATCGAGGCATATTTGACCTTTCCAAACAAATGGTGTAATGTGTGACCAAATTCATGGAACAACGTTTCCACTTCCCTGTGTGATAGCAGTGATGGCGTGTCTTCCGTGGATGGTGTCAAATTCGTACAAATGGTAGCCGTTGGATAATGCCAGATTCCGTCCTCATCCAAATATCCATTTTTGGTATTGCTCATCCATCCTCCCGCATGCTTTGATTCCCGCGGATGAATATCCATGTAGAGCCCACCAATGTGGGCTCCATTCTCTTCAAAGGCTTTGAAATATTTCACATCTTCATACCAAACAGGAATTGCTTCACCGGGAGGCACATCATCTTCATTTTTTGTAAAAAATGTTGGTTGTTCCACAAATTTTATGCCATAGAGCCGATTCGCCACTTCAAATAGGCCAGTGATAACATTTTCCAATCGGAAATATGGCCGCAGTTGCTCCTCATCAAAATCAAATCTGGACTGCCTAAGTTTTTCCGAGAGGTAGGATGTCTCCCAGGGCACTAGTCTCGATTTTTTAATCCCCATAAATTCCGCTCGAAAGTTTTCTAAATCATCGATGTCACGGATAAAAAACTTCCGTGTCCTATCGTGCAAATTTTCAATGAAAGATAATGCCGTTGACCCATTTTTTGCCATTCTTCTTTTCAGTGCATAGTCTGCATAGGTTTTATGTCCCAGTATTTTTGCCTTTTCATCCTTCAACCTCAAAATATCCTCGACTAGTTTTTGATTACTATAAGGGTTGTCGTGGCCGACGGTTAGCGATGCTCGAAAGATTTCCTCGCGGAGCTTTTCGCTCTCCAAATATTGCATGCATTTGCCCAAAGTGCTTGGATTTAGAGAGATACGATACCCCTCGCGACCATGTGCTTTTGCGTCTTCCCTTAAAACATTGACAGTAATGCTTGGCAAACCTTTTAACTCCTCGATATCATCCACATACCTTTCCCAGGCATTGCGAGAGTCTAGGATATTTTCCGTAAATTTCTGTGCTTTTTGAGATATTTCTATGTTTATTTCTTTGATTCGTTTTCTTTGTTTGCGTGGTAAATCTGCACCAATATCTCGAAAACTGTCCAGAGTATCATTCAAAAGCTTTTTGTCGATTCCTCGTAGGTTTTGTGCCTCTTCCGTCTCAGCAAATGTTTTTATTCGCAACCAAAGTGCATCGTTTAGCAAAATATTCGCACTGAATTCTGCAACCCGCGGTAACATTTTGTTATGTTCCTCGCGAAGTTCGTTGGAATTGCACGTCGAATC
>JAITET010000005.1 GCA_031281895.1 Puniceicoccales bacterium
CCCACAGAAAATAACACATAGGTTGGAGAATCCTTCGAATCACACTTGTAAACATAGGGATTGCCCCAAGGGTCAATGAGCATTCCTTCAATTACCTGCCATCTATGATGACCCGCAAAGGAATTAAGTTTTGTTGATAATTTGCCATATAATTCTTTGGCGTTTAAATCCACCGCTGGCGACGCACAAACCGGATAAAACCCATTGTCAGACTTAAACATTTCAATGGCACAATTGAGGAGGGCTAATTCTTCCTGTACCATGTTTGATTTGATATCATCGCTGCGATAGTTGTGAATAACTTTGAAAAGCACAAAACAAATAATTATTATGGCAATTACGGCAATGGTCTCGAGAAGTGTAAAACCATGATTATATTTCGACTTCAGACTATAAAACATTTATTTGGTAATTTTACCATCCCTTGACAACATGTCAAACATCTTTATAGCATATGAGAATATAATTGTGTAACAATATTTTTTATTTAAGGTCTTAGCTTTCGCATATGAAGAGCATTGAAGAAATTTGTTGTGATGTTATAAAGCAGCCAAAATTTATTAAAAATGCGACCATCGGATTTATTCTGGGTCTTATCCCTATTATCAATCTCTTTGCTTTTGGATACTTGGTGAGAATGGGGAAACAATCGGCGAAGAACGAAAGTCTTAGTTTACCCGATTGGCCATGTGTCAAAGGTAATTTAAAAAACGTTCTGATTGAAAATTTCTTCCTTGGTGCCATTACATTTTTTGAGTTTATTCTAATTCCATGTTTACTTTGTTTTGCCGTATTTGGATTGGCCGGATTGGAGACTTTTGGAATCTGCATCGGTTTATTTATCAGTGCTCCAGCATTTGCCTACGCCACCACTTCGGATACTTTGAAAATTTCCTGGAACACATTCGTAATGCTTACGGATTTCGCAAAGGTTTACAAATGGGTAATTGCTCACTACAAAAAACTCCTAATTCCATCCGCTTTGTTTCTTTGTTTTCAGATTGTCATATCATTTGCCATTCCCCATACCCTGATGGGGGCTCCAATATTTTTAGGGCTTTTGTTTATGATTTCATATGTCAAGCAGATGAGCAGATGAAACGACAAACTTCGATGGTTTGTCGCTGTCTGTAAAAAATTGTGTCGTAATGAGATTGGGCTTCTTATGGTCCCCACGTTTGGCATTTTCCTTCCGCTTAGGTAAGTTTATAGCCCCCTAAAAAGGCTAAGTGAAATAAAATATCTTGACTATGACAAAGCATTAGATACTTTTTTATTTCGCATGGATGTGAGGGTACTTAAAGAACAAGGTGACATAATAGAAGGAATGTCAGGGGCTGGAAACGAATTTGGAATTACCGGCACAAGCAATGCTCGATTTCAAGACCAAATAGAGCAAATGCCAAATACTACTTTGAGTAGTCGTCTTATATCGAAAGGTAAGGAAATATATAAAACGAAGGGTAAGGAAATATGTAAAATAGCATACCCCATTTATAAGGCAGGTGATGCTTTGAGAAAAAAAGATTGGGTAAAATTAGCAGCGTCAGGTGTTTCGTTTATTTATGGAGTACTCTCAAAAGCGTCAACAACATCGATTGGAAAAAAACCAGGCGATGATCTCGGGCAAGTTGTTGATAATTTTGTAGCAGAAATTGATGATAGAGGAATACAGGAAAGTGTTAAAATAGCGGTCGACGTTTTGACACATCCAGAAAAGCATAGGGATTTTGAGGAGGTTAGTGGTGGAGATGGCCCAAAGTTTGGCAAAAAAGATACATTGCGCAAAATAAAAAGTGCGTTAGAAGAGCTTAATGGAATGAGTGGTCCTACGGTTGATAGTGGCAAAGCGATTCTAACAGCGGCAAAAAAACTTGTGCACTTAAAATTGAAGCTAGCAAGAGCGGCAAAAGCAGCTAAGTATGCAGCTATGACAGCTTCAATTGCTGTTAGCGCTTCTGGCATTGCAGGAGCGGTAGTGACTGGTGGTGCTAGTTTAGTGCCAACGGTTGTAAAGTTTGCAGCATCTGGCCTTAATTCCGCATGCAATGTTGCACGTACAGCCATAGAAGAAATGCATGCAGGAATGACGCAACAAACTGGAGGTGGAGGATTTCTCTATGGTGACGAAGCTCAATTGGAAGCACGTGGCATAAAGTTAACACCAGATGCACTCCGATCCCTTAGAGAATGCAACGGATTGGCAATCGATGTTTTGACACATCCAGAAAAAAATAGAAATTTTGAAGGCCCTGGGGATACTAACTTCGGTAAAAAAGACACAAAAAGGATTTTACGTACAGCCCTAAAGAAATTTGACGAATGGACTCAAGATGTGACAGATCCCAATGCGCAAGAAGAATTGACAAAATTAAGACAAGATATCCTAACAGCCCTTGCTATCGTAAGTTCCAAATTGAACAAGGCAAGAGGAATGAATGTTTTAAAGATCTCCGGTGCAATCTTAGGAACGGCTGTCGCTGGTGCTGCTTGTGCGTTAACCGGTGGTGCAGCTCTCCCAATAGTTGGTGCAGTACTTGGAGCTGTCGGAGCGGTAGTTAAAGATGGCACACTGATACACGAACTGTGGAAGAACAGGAAGAAGCATAAGAACAGTCATAAGCATTCCCAATGATACATCAAATTTTAAACTTCCCGAAAATGCCCTACCATAAAATCGTCGAAGTTTTTCAATTACGCGAATCTCAAAATAAAGGGCCCAAGTTAAAGGCAATAGCGCCAATATTATTTTTTAATGGTACGCGAATCCTCCTCGCAAACACTTTTTATGATGTCAATGAAATTTTTAATTTCCGAATTGTGCACCTTTGCTTTGAGTATGACAGTACCGTTTTTTGCATACTCAACAAACTCTATTCCAAGGTTGGCGTTGGCAAAGCTTTCTGATGGAATGATCATGCTTACAATCTGCCCGAGATCAACTACACCTGTAACTACTACACCATCCTCGAGAGAAATGGCCTTTGGTTTGCCTCTTTCGTTATATAAATCGATCAGATTCCGCATTTTTTCAACGTTTTCTGCGTAAAATGCCCCAATGCACATTCCATCATTGATTGCTAAAAAATTTCTGCGGCCGAACTTTTCTAGGGTTTTTATCACCTCTGGAATTTCCACCACAACTTCATAGATCTCAAATTTGCCATAATCTTCCATTTTCTTAATCCCCAAATGGGAAAATTTCGCAATTTTTTCGTGGAAATCTTTTTTCCATGGTTCTCCGGCAAATATACCGTTTTGCAGTCCGCAAAAAGCACAGAATTCCAAGGATTTTGTTATTGCAAGATATGAATCCCCAATCATATGCTGTGAAAGCAAATTCATCAATTCAAAAGCCTCGGCCAAGATCTTGAAATTACGATCCATGTCCGCTTCACATTTCTTTTCCAGTGCAAGTTTTGAAGCATCTTCGTTTGAAACACATTCACTGCTATCCTTGCACACACATTCCGCACGACGTCCATTGCAAAGAGAGTGAATACAGTCTTGGAGATCATTCCCAATCTCAATACCGATTAAAACATCTTCCTTAGAGATATTGATACAGGTATTTATCCTTGCAACGACGTCTTTCGGGGGAATAAGCTCATAGAGATATGTTTTCCCTTTGGACATGCTGTTTACACGCTTTGCGGCAATGCTCCCTCGCTCTGTCTGCATAATTTCGGTAAAATATACATTCTGTGTATCACATCGCAATGACATTGAAACTTTCTCCCAGGGGTATTGATACCAGCCTTTTGCTTCGATTGTCTGTATTAAGATTGTCCGTATTAAATCCTCCAAAGGCTTATTAGGAAATTTTTCTCTTTCGGCCAGTTTCTCGCACACACTCGAGGTCATTTCGTAAACCAAATCATCCTCCATTTTG
>JAITET010000061.1 GCA_031281895.1 Puniceicoccales bacterium
GTTTGGGCCATTCAGTGCAAATTCTATGCCGAGGATCATACTTTGCAAAAAAGTGACATTGACAGCTTTTTCACCGCCTCTGGGAAAAAGATATTCGGTGGGCGCATGATCATTTCCACGACGAACAATTGGAGCAGACACGCGGAGGAGGCGTTGGAAGACCAACGCACGCCGGTCACCGTGATCTACCTGTCAGATTTGGGAAATAGCCAAATCGATTGGAATAGCATCAATTTTGGTACAGACGCGGCGAGGCTAAAACCGAAGAAAGTTCTGCGAGACCACCAAAAATTAGCAGTGAAGGATGTGTGTGAGGGATTTAATAACAGCGATCGCGGGCAACTCCTAATGGCCTGTGGAACAGGAAAGACGTTCACAAGTCTGAAGATCGCAGAATGCGTGGCTGGTGCCGGAGGGAAAGTTTTGTTTCTCGTTCCTAGCTTGGCATTGCTGTCCCAGGCGTTGACGGAATGGACCCAGGAGAGCGAAATTCCGCTGGACAGTTTCGCGGTGTGCTCCGACGATGACGTGGGGAAAAAGAAGAGTCGCAGCGATGATTCGCTCTCGGTCCACATCAGTGAACTGCGCTATCCCGCTACCACGAAAGCTGACCAGTTGGCCAAAGAATTCAACGGTCGCCATGTCTCGAATCACATGGGCGTGGTTTTTGGCACGTACCATTCCATTGCCGTGATCAGTGACGCCCAACGCAAATACGGATTTCCAAAATTCGATCTCATCATATGCGATGAGGCACACCGCACGACGGGAGTGGCGCTCGATGACAACGATGAGAGCCATTTTACCCGCGTGCACAATGGGGACTACATTCGTGGGGAAAAGCGGCTGTACATGACGGCAACGCCGCGAGTTTACACAGATTCGGCGAAGGCGCGGGCAAAGGGCGGAGACATCGAGATGTTTTCCATGGACAACGGCGCAACCTATGGGCCGGTTTTTCACACAATAACTTTCTCGGAAGCGGTGCGGCGCGGGCTCCTTGTAGATTACAAAGTGATCGTACTGTCGGTGCCGGAATCCTTCGCCAGCCGCCGCCTGCAGAGCCTACTGAGCGATGAAAATAATCAACTCCGCGTCGACGATGCCGCCAAAATAATCGGCTGCTGGAAAGCCCTCGCCAAATACGGATTGGAGGGAGACTTGCCTGATGGCAGCCATTCCATGCGACGGGCGGTGGCATTTTGCCAGGTCATAGAAAAGAGCCGCGGCAATGTCCACAAAGTCAAGTCCAAGGAAATTGTGGAAATGTTTCCCAAGGTCGTTGAGGCCTACAAAAGTGCAGATTTGGAAGACGGGGCCATTGATTTGACATGCGAAGTGGAGCACATCGATGGGATGATGAATGCCGCGCAGAAGGAGGAAAAGCTCAGCTGGCTGAGGGACGATCTCCCGCCAAACACCTGCAGAATTCTCAGCAACGTGCGCTGCCTGTCCGAGGGAGTTGATGTGCCGTCCCTAGACGCCGTACTTTTTCTCGCGCCGAGGAAATCGCAGGTTGATGTCATTCAGGCTGTCGGCCGCGTGATGAGGACGTCACCCGGGAAGAAATTGGGTTACATAATTTTGCCAATTGTTGTTCCCGTCGGTATGGATCCCTATGAAGCCCTGGATAACAACGATATCTATGCCGTCGTTTGGCAGGTGCTGAAGGCGTTGAAGGCCCACGATAATCGCTTCGATGCGATGATAAACAAATTGGATCTGACCAGCGCGTGGCTGGATCAGATGGAAATTATAATCGTCGGCGATCCGATTTTCCAAAAAACTAGTCCCAAATCTCCTGGAGTTGGAAATTTTTCCATAGGAACGGAGGCAGTGCTGGAAGATTCTTCGCAGCTTACACTTGGTTCGATGCAAATTGAAATTGGCGATCTCGAAAGGGCAATGCGTGCGAAAATCGTGGACAAGGTCGGCAATCGCTGCCACTGGGAGGATTGGGCAAATGACATCGCGCAGATCGCGAATCGGCACATCGATCGCATCAAAGGGATTTTGGAGAACGAAAAGAATGTCAGGGAGCGGGAGGCATTTTTCAACTTCGCCGATGAGCTGCGCGACGATCTGAATGACAGCATCAGCGACGACGAAGTCATTGAAATGCTGGCGCAGCACATGATCACACAACCGGTGTTCGAGGCGCTTTTCAAGGACTACAGTTTCGCGAAAAACAATCAGGTGTCGGTTGCGATGCAGAAGATTTTGGAAATCCTCCACGAACATCACTTGGAAAAGGAGGCGGACACTTTGCAAGGTTTCTACGACGACGTAAAAATGCGGGCTGAAGGCATTGACAACGCCGCCGGCCGGCAGAAGATAATTTTGGAGCTATATAATAAATTCTTCCAAAATGCGTTCCCGAAAATGGCGGAAAGACTTGGAATCGTCTACACTCCCATTGAAATCGTGGATTTCATCCTCCACAGCGTCGATCACCTCCTGCGGATGGAATTCGGCGAAACTTTTAGCAGCGAAAATGTGAAAATAATTGATCCCTTCGTCGGCACCAGGACCTTCATCACGCGTCTGCTGCAGAGCGGATTGATTTCCAAGGAAGCGCTGGCGGGCAAGTACAAATCGGATATCTACGCCAATGAGATCGTTTTGTTGGCGTACTACATCGCCGCGACAAACATCGAGTCAACGTACCATGATTTGGTCGGCGGAGAATATCAGCCCTTCAACGGCATTTGCTTGACCGACACGTTCCAACTGCACGAGAAGGATGATTTGATCAGCCAAATGCTCGTGGAGAACAGCGATCGCCGCATTCGGGAAAAATCGACGGACATCCACATAATCGTGAGCAATCCGCCCTATTCCATCGGTCAAAAGAGTGCGAACGACAATAACGCCAACGTTAAATACCAAAACCTCGATTCCCGCATATGCAAAACCTACATGAAGCGTTCTGTAAAACACAACAAACGGTCGCTTTACGATAGCTACATTCGCGCAGTTCGCTGGGCCAGCGACCGCATTGGCAAGCGTGGGATAATTGGATTCGTCACAAATGCCGGATTTTTGGATTCCGCGTCCGCCGATGGTATGAGGAAATGTTTGGCCGAGGAATTTTCCAATATTTATATTTTTCACTTGCGAGGGAACGCACGCACTTCCGGGGAATTACGCCGCAAGGAAAGCGGTAATGTTTTCGGCGAAGGTAGCAGATCACCAGTTGCCATATCAATGCTTGTAAAAAATCCGCACTCGGCAGAACATGGACGCATTTATTTCCACGATATCGGAGACTATCTCAACCGCGAAGAGAAATTGGAGAAGATAAAAATCTTCAGTGACATTTCAGGCATCGCTCGTGCCGATGGGTGGAAAATTATCACTCCGGACGAGCACGGAGACTGGCTTAATCAGCGGACCCCGGAATTTAAGTCGCACATCCCGCTTGGCAGCAAAAATGCGGCGGAAAAAGTCAAATTGTTCGAAAATTATTCCCGTGGCATCGCAACTAGCCGCGATGCCTGGTGTTATAACGCATCGAAAGGTCATCTTGGTGAAAATATGGAACGGATGATAAATTTTTATAACGGCGAAGTGAATCGGATCTTCAACGAATTTCCAACTTTGGGGAAAAAAGATTTGGTGGACAATGTAGACAAATTTATTAATCTCGATAAATCTAAAATCAGTTGGGCTTACGGTCTAAAAAAAAGCCTATTGCTAGGAAAAAGATTTAATTTTTCGGAGAAACCAATCGTCCAGAGTCTCTACCGACCATTCACAAAACAATGGTGCTATTTCGATCGAAATTTCAATGAATGTGTCTACCAAATGCCGTGCATTTTCCCAAATGGCAGCGCCGAGAATAGGGTGATTTGCGTTCCGGGAATTGGGGCAAAGTGCGAATTTTCAGCCCTTATCGCAAATGTGCTACCTTGCTTGGACAACATTGAAAAAGGGCAGTGTTTCCCATTATATTTATATGACAAGCCCTGTAAATCGCCGGAGAGCGGTTCGATGGAACAAGATTTCTTCGATGGCACAAACGGAAAAATCTTGCAAACTCGGAGGAGTGCCATCACGGCGGAAGGACTGAAACATTTTCGAATGGCCTACCCAGCCGAAGACATTTCCGCCGAGGACATTTTCTATTATGTCTATGGGATTTTGCATTCGCCGGACTATCGGGAGCACTTCGCCAATAACCTTTCCAAGGAACTTCCACGCATTCCACGGGTAAAATCCGCAACTGACTTTTGGGCATTCGCCTCGGCGGGGATGAAATTGGCGGACTTGCACATTAACTACGAAACGGCGGAAAAATATCCACTGGAAATCGTCGCCAAGGGAGATTTGACGGACAAAGACTTCGCCGTAGAGAAGAAGATACGCTATGGGACAAACCGTGACAAAACCACGCTGATTTACAATCACAAAATCACCCTGCGGGGCGTTCCAATCGAAGTACAGGATTACATAGTCAACGGAAAATCCGCCCTGGACTGGGTCATTGAACGCCAATGCGTGAGCGTTGACAAGGACAGCGGCATCACCAATGACGCCAACCGCTGGGCCGTTGAAACCGCTCACAATCCAAAATATCCACTGGAGCTACTCCAGCGTGTGACTACCGTCAGCATGAAAACCCTAAAAATCGCCAAAAATCTGCCGAAGCTAGACGTTTAGGCCCTTCTTTTGGAGAGCAAATCCGCGATGGCGCCGCAGATTCGCAATAATGGCGCAAATTTGCAATGGCAATGCAAATCCGTTCTTTTTCGTTGACTTCCTTGGGCAATTGTCACCGCGACAGCTAATCCCTGCATTTATACGGTCTGGTGGTCGATTTTTGCACTGTCACTACTGTCACCTAAGTAGATGAACAAATTTTTCATCACGAAGTCCGAAGCGATTTGAGAAAAAACTAACGGTTTGCAGTATTTCCTCCTTTGTTATGTGGCAACTGCGACACAGTTCGCGAATACTCAAGATACCATCGTTTCGCTTCAAAGCGTTTTTCATTCTCCGAGCGATATCTTCCGGTTTTTTTCACGTGTGAACTGCAAAATTTCCAGTTGCTTTGGAATGTAGAACTTTTCGATAATGGAAAGTGCCTTTGACATTGTTTCTTCGTCCAGCATTTTGGTATGTGCCTCCGTCTTCCACTTTCAAAGGTGTAGAATACCGGCGACGCGGATCAGCGACTCCGACCATCTCTCCACAAAACCCCTAATGTCAGCTAAATCACCTCCAGTTTTCGTGCGTTCCTTGATCGAGTTGTTAAATATTCGGTAAATCTCATATGCAGAGCCATTTAATTCTCCAGTAGTAGCCTAAATGGGAGGGAGAGGAGCCTGGAGCCGCGGAAGAGGAAGTTAGCCAGGGATTTTCCAAAGATTCGTTAGAAAAAATGCTAAATTCCACAAAAGTTCATTCGAAAAAATGTTGAGGTTGGCCAAAAACTCGTTCGAAAAAGTGTGAAAATGCGGCGGACGATAGCAATTTTAAGATAATGGCCAGTAAGTTGTCACCACACAACCATTGCCTACGGCGCTCGTTGTTCGTTTTGCAGCCGATGATAGATTAGCCGCAAGAAAATTTAATCCATTCACTCATCACCGTGGCCAGATATTCAGAGCTTTCTTTGTCGGGGGCATAGAATTCGTGCATTTTTCCATCGAACGCGGAGGCGTAGCCAATGGCATCTACCCCTCTGTACAAAATAAAATACTCATGGTCGTTTTGAAAATTCTTTATAAAGTTGCTTTCTTTTTCAGAAATGCACTTCAAAACCCTCAATCTATTGTATCCAAAGGCCTTTATAACGCCGTCGATGAAGCCTCTTTTCCTTATTGTGTACAGCGGGAACCCATTGATCTTTCCCTGTGAGCTTTCGTCTTTTAATATTTCCCTTTTAATTGCTGCGTATTCATCGCGCACGTCGGGATGGGTTCTCAGGTAATCCCTGAATCCGAGATTTAATTCAATCTCAGGGTGATCTGAATCAAAGAACACATGCAGATTTACGTTAGTATTCCCTCTTTTTACAAAGCCACCTTGCAAAGGAATGTTCCATTCTCCTTTGTATAGATACCCAATATTCTCCAGATCCACCATTGCCCTATTTCGATCCTTTGCCACCGCAATGATATCTATTTTTGGCTTGGCGGAGAGCCCAGGAATTGAAGTGGACCCGATGTGATGGATCCCAATGAGTACGGGATCCAATAGCTTCCTTTCGGATTCGAATATCCCAGACCAGCGGGAATCATAGGGAACTATTTCGATCTTAGCCATACTTCTGCACTGAAATAATTTTCAAATACGATGCTAGCCTAATAAATGCCAATTTCGCCGATGGCGAAGGCACCGTACATGGAGGGAGCGTCGACGTTCAGACTATTCACCCTCGACGTCGGTCTGCTGTCCGCGATGGGCGGTTTATCGGGGAAAACGCTGTTGGAAAAAGATTTCTAAAAAAACGGTCGATCGTCGAAACTATGATTGGAAGATTTAAAAATTTCTTCGGTGAAACGCTTTCCCGTTTCCGCTCCCAACAATCTGCTTATTTTGCCATTTGGGTGGCTATTATTGCTTTCAATTTGGACCCTTTATTTTGAGATTCGTGTTTCTCAATGAAAAGAGAAGCAGCAATTCTTTCCAAGAATAATCTTTTAAAAAGGGCATACGTCATAGTATGTAGTACATAATGCAAGATTTTATCACTGTGGCCATCGATGGAGCTGCGGCTTCCGGGAAAACCTCAACGGCACTGCGCATAGCCGACAAATATAAATTTCTAGTGGCGTCGACGGGTTCCTATTATCGGGCAATTGCACTGGAAATGATGACCGCCGGCATAGGTAGCGACAACGTTTCGGAAATACAACATTTCCTTGGGAAAATCGTCCTTGGGACGAAAATCACTGGAAATATTTCAAACATAACCGTCGATGGCAAAAGTTTTGAAGAAAAAGAATTGCGGACCCAAGAGGTGAACAAAAATGTCGCCTTCTATGCCACTATTCCTATGATTAGACAACGCTTGTTGCCATACCAAAGGTCACAAATCAACGAGGCCCATGTTAATGGATTTCGGGGAGTAATCATGGAAGGTAGGGACATAACAAGCACAATTTTACCAGACGCGGACCTACGGTTTTTCCTGGAAGCCGGTGCACAGGAACGTCTATCTCGTAGAGAAAATGACTGGGAACATGATTACATAGCTGAACGCGATCAAATTGACGTCAGGAGAACCATACGGCAAGACGGCGTACATAAAATTGACACAGGCATCAATAACTTGGATGTTGTCGTAGCGATGATTTCCGCCGAAATAGACAAAATTTTATCCACCTAGTCTTTGCAGAAGTAACGGTTGTTTTGTGAAAAGTAGAAATTTGGACAATCCGGAAAGCGCCAT
The DNA here is from genome assembly GCA_031281895.1 of Puniceicoccales bacterium. Taxonomy (GTDB): domain Bacteria; phylum Verrucomicrobiota; class Verrucomicrobiia; order Opitutales; family JAIRKQ01; genus JAIRKQ01. The sequence continues at coordinate 7,400 of JAITET010000061.1, forward strand.
GGGCAAAATATCGAAGCGGAAAGCTTTTTTAGAGCATTTGGAAGCTTTCATAGGCGAAATGGTCCATTACTTGACCGTAGTGATAAAAATGGCAGAAACTATGATGTTGCAAAAGGCAATGTAAACCGCCGCACTTGCAGTATCTTTGGCTTTCTTAGCAAGTGGAAATCTCCTATTCTGGGATGAAAAATTTACCACAGATTCGATGGCCGTATTTAAGCATTCGGCAATTAGTAATATGAAGAAATCGACGACTAGTAGAAAAAACTTCCAACTCCATCCAAGAAACCAAAAGCAAATCGGCAAAATCACTATTCCGCATACGAGTTCCACCCGAAATGGTCGTTCGTGGCGCATAAAACGCATGCCACTGATGGAATAACTCAGCGGATTAACAATATATCGCCACAGGAAAACTATACACAACCTGAGCAATTTTTTAAAAATTTTCCTTTGCATGCGAAGAATTTTCGTTAACCCCCTTGCTTTAAATAAATAGAAATTTAAGCCGCCGATGCAACAGAAAAATGATCAAAGAAAATATTGGAAAACGTTGCTGTGTAAATTTGGCACTTTGCTTGTGATTTTTTCCGGTGTACGATTTTTGTTTTTTTGCGGTAACTACAAAATATTTGCAAATGAGTCTCCATGGCTTATTTTTAAATCATTCGTGGTGGGGATGAGATTCGATTTGGCAACCATTGCGATCTTCAACCTACCGGTTTGGGGATTTTGGTCATTGCCCCTAAGACTCCGTTCTTGGAAAATTTTTAATGCTTTGGCAACGGCTTGGTTTCTTCTAGCCAATTTTCTAGCTTTACTAGTCAATGTTATAGATGCAAAATATTTTTCTTTCACATTCAAAAGGATGTCAGGAGAAATATTTGAACAATCTGTATTATTGACTGAAGATCCATCCATATATGTCCACATGTTGGTAGAATACAGGTATATCGTTCTCGGTGGTTTAATGTTAACATGTGCCCTATGTTTCGTGGCTCTTAAGCTCAGCCTGACAGACAAAACCGATAAAATTAGAAAACGAGATTTCGCCTATTCCTCTGTTTCCATAATACTATTGATCGTATGTGTCCGTGGAGGACTGCAGCGTAAACCATTAAAACCAGTAGATGCTAATATCTATGCACCCAGCATACGGATGGCATGTTTGGTGAACAATTCGGCATTTAACATTTTTCACACGAGGAAGAGAGCAAGTCTACCACCATATGACTATTTCGCCGATGACGATGACAGGCTATCGAAAATATCTCCCAAACATAAAGCGGGAAAATTTTGCGATACATGCACAGATTTTCAAGGCAAAAATGTATTCATAATTATCCTAGAAAGTTTTTCAGCGGAATATGTTGGAGCACTTGATAGGGAGTTTAAAGAATTTCCAAACACGACATTCACTCCATTTTTGGATTCCCTCATAGAAAAAAGCTATATTTTTGACGGATTTGCCAATGGGACAACGTCCATAGATGGATTAACGTCCATGGTATTAAGCATCCCTCCCCTATTCGATGCGTCATATATAACTAGTGCATACGGTGAAAATATTGTCAATTCATTGGCATCAATTTTGAAGGAGGACGGGTATAGGACATTGTTTTTCTACGGCGGAAAAGAAAATTCTTGTAACTTTGGTAGTCTGGGAAGTAAGGCACAATTTGACGAATACTACTGCCAACACGATTACGACGGTCCTAGTTCAAACATTAGCGGTTGGGGCGTGTATGACGATGAATTTTTTCAGTTTGTCGCAAGGAAGGTGGACAAAATAAAGCCTCCCTTTTGTTCTGTTTTGTTCTCATTGTCTTCCCACCATCCATTCTTGTATCCCCAACTATTGCACGGAAAATTTCCGAAGGGCAGTGAAAAACTACAAGAACTCATAGCCTATACGGACTATTCCCTGCAAAAGTTTTTCGAAACGGCAGAACAAATGGATTGGTATAAGGATACGTTGTTCGTTTTGGTAGCTGATCACATAGCTAGTCCACAACAAAAGTATTACCAAAATACCCTGGGAGGCTACTCGATTCCAATAATATTTTTTGACCCAAATGGTAAATTAATTGGAAAATCCAATGAAGTTGCACAGCAAATCGATATTATGCCATCAATTTTTGATCTGGTTGGAAACAAAGGTAATTATTTTTCATTTGGCTCTAGCCTGTTTGACCAGAATGCTCCAAGATTCGCCATAAATCACAAAAATGGGATTTATCAGCTGATCACAAAAGATTTTGTTTGCAAGTTCGATGGTAAAAATGTTGTCGGTCTTTACAAGAGGTCAGACTTTCTTCTGGAAAACAACCTTGCTGAAGATCCGAAATATTTCGTAGAGAAAGAAAGTTTACAAGATTTTACCAAAGCATTCTTGCAACAGTATGGCAAAAGCCTTAGAAACAATGACATGGTCGTTGCCGATTGATCAAATCATGGATGAAAATATTCCAAATACAAAAAATCCGTTTGTTGCTCTGTGGTCGATGTTCATAATTTCCTTCCTGTTCATACTATTCGTCCTATGGCTTTCCCACGTTTCTCTTATTGCATCTTTTACAGATTTATTGAGGGGTGTGACCGCGTATAACCTATCAATGTTTGTGCGAAGAGCATGGCAATTTGATTGCCGCATTGGGGGAATGTTGATTTTCCCATTTTTCGTCATTTCCTTATTCTTTTGTAAATCGGAAAGGTTGCAAAAAAAATTATCAAAAATTTTCAAATTCGTCGTTTCGTTATTTACGTGCCTAACGGTCATCCTAGCCGTAATCGAAATTGGATATTTTAAAGAATATAATGACAGATTTAATTTTTGGGTTTTTAATTTTCTATTTGATGATCAGAAGGCAATTCTATCGACGATTAGAAAAAGTTACAATCTATTTGGCATATCGGCGGTCATAATGCTCGTATCTGTCGGTTTGACATTTTTTTACCGGAAATTGATTTCAAAGGTCACCCTGGAAAAACATGGGAGTGCTTTGTCCATGTCAGTTTTCGCCCTATTGATGGGCATATTTCTCGTAGCTGCAGCCCGTGGTTCCGTGTCCAGACGTCCCCTTCAACAAATTGACACTGCCATAACGGGCAACAAATTTCTCAACAAATGTGCACCAAATGCGTACTATGCCATATATTTTGCGTGGAAGGATTTTCTGCATTCGAATAATATCAAATGCATAAAAAGGTCATGCTCCCAAGAACATGTGCGGGCGGCATTAACGCTTTTAAGATCTCCGACCGATGACGTTAACAAGTTTATCTCCCGTACTGCAAGTGGTACAAAATTGTCCAGGAAACCAAAACATATTTTTTTGATAGTTATGGAAAGCCAGGATAATTGGCCATTTCTACCTGAAAATATCGAATTAAACCTATGTCCAAATCTCGCGAGGCTAGCCAAGGAGGGCCTATATTTCAAAAATTTTGTTCCTACCGGACAGGGGACGATGTCTGCCATAGCCGTACAAATGTGTAATTATCCCAACATGGGTTTTCTAATCAATTGTTCCGAAAATGGGCTAAAAAATTGCGAACTATCCGTGGGGACCCTATTTCAAAGGTTGGGCTATGGGACAAATTTTTACTATGCCGGATATTTGAGCTGGCAACGCATAGATCGATTTGCACCCATACACGGCTATCAGCATTGCTATGGTGGAGATGTAATGGGGACCTACGAAGGAAATGAATGGGGAGTGAACGACGGGGATCTTTTTGCATTTATAGAAAGGAATTTTTCCCCGAATACGGATAGTTTCAACTTGATTTTGACGGCTTCCAACCATCCACCCTATAGCGTTGATCTGGCTACCGAAGGTGTTCCTCTGAAACACATCGCTAAATTTGTCAACGATCCAAAAAGGGTAAAATATCTAGGCCATGCTTGGTATGCGGATAGGTGTGTGGGAAACTTTATAGATGCCATTGAAAAGCTCACCGACGATGCCATATTTGTGATAACCGGTGATCATTTTTCACGAAAACACCGCAGATCACAATTTTCTCTGTTCGATGGATGGACAGTCCCCCTAATTATATATGGAAAGAACTTTAATGGGGAATTGAAAAGATATTCAGTCCATGCTGGTAGCCAGGTTGACATTGTTCGGACGATAGTTGAATTGGTCGCGGGAAAAGGTTTCGACTATGCAAGTTTTGGCAAAGATCTACTGTCCGATGAGGAAATTTGCGAAGGCTATTGCACGGAAGTTACCATAACTGACAAATACATTGTGACCAATGATAATAAAAACGTTGAGATGATTTCGAATTATTCAACATCGGTAAGTGAAAGCGAACGGGAATGTGCCATATCCCGAAATCGCGCATGGCAAACGCTCGCAAAGTGGAAATTTTTCCATTTCTAAAATTTGTCATCCGTTGTTGTTTCCGTAAACCAATCTTTCATTGTTGTGTATTTCGTGGTTCAAGTTGTCAAAGAAAGTGCGGTTTTTCATAAAAAATACTTGCTTTGTCGATGACTTTTAATTCTACTCACATGGAAATTAGAAAAGTAAACAGGGGTAATTGAATGCCAACGATTAATCAGTTGATAAAAAGACCTCGCGTTCGAAAGATTGCGAAAACTAAAGCTCCATCCCTTGATCAAAATCCATTCAGGCGGGGAACGTGTATTCAGGTCATGACGCGTACGCCGAAAAAGCCGAACTCAGCCGTACGAAAAGTCACAAAAGTTCGTTTGACAAATGGGAATGAAGTCATTGCTTATATCCCCGACGAAGGACATAAGTTGCAAGAGCACAGTGTGGTTTTGGTTCGTGGAGGACGTGTAAAAGATTTGCCGGGTGTGAGGTATCACGTTGTGCGTGGGGCCCTTGACTGTTCGGGTGTTGAAAAACGTCGCAGAAGTCGTTCGAAGTATGGAGTTAAACGCCCTAAACAGAAGTAATTTTAACCGAGGAATGATAAAATGTCTCGTAGAAGAAAAGCTATAAAGCGCCAAATTGAAAAGGACCCACGCTATGGCAATGCGTTGATTTCCCAGCTAGTTAATATGATTATGCAGAGAGGGAAAAAGAATCTAGCTAGGTCCATAGTCTATGGTGCCGTTGAACGCGTTGGTGAAAAGCTTGGGAAAGGCGACCCCATTGATTTACTTTTGGGAGCCCTTGAAAATTCAAGGCCAAAGGTGGAAGTAAAAAGCCGGCGTGTTGGTGGAGCGACCTATCAAATTCCTGTGGAAATACCTTATGAGCGTCAACATTCACTGGTATTTCGGTGGATGATTGAATTTGCACAAACGAGGAAGGGATTACCTATGGATGAAGCATTGGCACAGGAAATTGTGGATGCTTATAATAATACTGGTTCCGTTGTGAAAAAAAAGGATGATGTTCAACGTATGGCACAGGCAAATCGTGCATTTGCACATTTACGTTGGTAGAGATAGGGATGTAGGTATGGCAAAGGAAATTTCAAATGTTAATTCTAAAAATCGCGGTACTCCATTGGAATATACGCGTAATATTGGAATCGCCGCACACATAGATGCTGGCAAGACCACAACGACCGAACGAATTTTATTCTATACGGGTGTTGTTCATAAGATAGGGGAAGTTCACGAGGGAACGACGGTTACCGACTGGATGGAACAGGAAAAGGAACGGGGAATAACGATTACATCGGCTGCTATTTCATGCGGGTGGAGCACTAAAGAGGGTCCATACGCTAATATTAAACATCGAATTAATTTGATAGATACCCCAGGACACGTTGACTTTACTGCGGAGGTGGAACGTTCGCTACGTGTTCTCGATGGGGCGGTTGCTGTTTTTTGTGGTGTGGCTGGAGTACAGCCGCAATCTGAAACTGTCTGGCGGCAGATGGACAAGTATAGTGTACCACGCATTGCGTTTATCAACAAGATGGACAGGGTTGGAGCTGATTTTTTAGGAGCGATTCGAGATATCCGTGAAAAGTTGGGAGGGAATGCCCACCCACTATTTTTGAACATTGGGGCCGGAGAGAAACTATGCGGACTAGTTGACCTGGTAAAAATGTGTGCCTATGTCTACCGTGAAGATTCGATAAACGGCGTACAGTACGATACGGTAGACATTCCCGCCGATATGATGGCAGAGGCTAAGCAATATCGGGAATCGTTGATCGAAGTATTGGCAGATTTTGATGACACGATTGCGGAGAAGTACTTGGAAGGTCAGCCGATGGAAGAAGATGAGTTGCGTATTGCCATAAGAAAGGCAACTTTGTCGATGAAATTTATCGGGGTTATTCCGGGAAGTGCCTTTAAAAATAAAGGAGTTCAGATGTTGCTTGATGCCGTCGTGAATTACCTTCCAAGTCCCTTGGACTTGCCTCCAGTTAAGGCGTTTAAAGATGATGATAGCAACGAAGAAACATCAATTGTTCCGGACGATGGGGCTAAGGTTGCTGCTCTGGCATTCAAATTGATGACCGATCCATTCGTTGGGAAATTGATCTTTTGCCGCGTATACGCTGGTCAATTGAAAAAAGGCGAAGTGGTTTATAACCCTCGTACGAGGAAATCCGAACGGGTGAGTCGCCTTATTTTGATGAAAGCAGATGCGCGGGAGGATATAGATGTTGCCTATTCCGGTGATATTTGTGCGGTCATTGGAATTAGAGGCGTAGTAACAGGAGATACTCTGTGCGATAAGGCCCTTGACCTGGTTCTTGAACCACCAACGTTTCCAGATCCTGTCATTAGCATGTCCATAGAACCGAAATCAAAGGCAGATCAAATGAAATTGTCGTTGGGGCTTCAAAGATTGGCGGAGGAGGATCCGACCTTTAGGGTTTCCAGTAATCAGGAAACAGGGCAAACAATTATTTCCGGCATGGGAGAATTGCATCTAGATATTATAAGAGACCGTTTATTTAGAGAATTTAAAGTTGAGGCCGATGCAGGACGACCGCAGATTGCCTATCGCGAAACGATTACGACCGAAGCGATCGGCGAAGGGAAATTTATTCGACAATCCGGAGGCCGTGGACAATACGGCCATGCGATCATTAAACTTGAACCAGCTGAAAAAGGCAAGGGCGTGGAGGTTATCAATGAAATTGTTGGCGGTGTCATTCCGAAGGAATACATTAAGCCTACCCAGGAAGGCATTTTGGAAGGGGCACAGACGGGGGTCATTGCAGGCTATCCGGTCGTAGATTTCATCGCCAGAATTGTTGACGGTAGTTTTCACGAAGTTGATTCTTCGGAAATGGCGTTTAAAATGGCTGGCATTTTCGGTTTCAAAGAAGCAATGCGCAAGGCAAATCCAATCCTACTCGAGCCCATCATGCGTGTCGACGTTGCCACGCCGGAAGAATATCAAGGGGATATTGTCGGGGATTTAAATCGGCGACGTGGGCAAATTCAAGGAATAGAGACAAAGAATCATCTCACGGCGATTTGTGCATTTGTTCCGCTCGAAATGATGTTTGGGTATGCGACGGATGTCCGTTCATTGTCAAAGGGACGAGCAACATATACCATGGAACCTTCCCACTTTGAACAGGTGCCAACTAATCTATTGGCAAAAATTATTGAAAACTCTACGGGAAATAGATAGAGGAGGATTTGTTATATGACAACAAAAAAAACCAAATCAACTACGAAGCAAAAAATTAGAATAAAGCTAAAAAGTTTTGACTATCGTTTGGCCGACCAAGCTGGTATCGACATCGTCGAGGCTGCCAAACATTCCGGTGCCCATGTATCTGGACCGATCCCGCTGCCAATGAATATTAAAAAATTTTGTGTCAATAGGTCGCCACACGTTAACAAAAAATCCTCGGATCAATTTGAAATAAGGTCCCATTGCAGGCTCATTGACATTTTTGAGCCAACGGCCGATACCGTTGATTCACTAAAAAAATTAAATCTACCGGCAGGTGTTGAAATAAAAATTGATTTAATGGCTGCCTAATTGAAATTTGTGCTTGCATTTTAACCAATGTAAGAATTATAGGAACTAAATCTAAAGCAGGGGTAAAAGCTTGCCGCTTAGTATGAAAGAAAAAAAGAGAAACATTTTAATGATAGGCAAAAAGGCTGGTATGACGCAGTTGTATAATGCGGCAGGTGTTTTAGTACCCGTCTCCGTCGTTGAGATGTGTAGAACGATTATTACCAACGTTAAAACCGTAGATTCCAGCGGTTATTCTGCCGTTCAATTTGGATTTTTTGGAAAAAAAGCTGGGGGGAAGGTTGATGGGAAAAAAGAACTTCCCGCTTTCGATATATTGAAAGAGCTTAGAGTGGATGATGTCGGTTTATACGAAGTTGGAACGAGTGTGGACGTTGATGAGTTTGCGAAAGGTGAACTTGTGGACGTAATAGGAAAAACGAAGGGTAAGGGTTTCCAAGGGGTTATGAAGCGCCATGGGTTTTCCGGTGGACCTGCTTCCCATGGATCCATGTTTCATAGGCGAGGGGGATCCTATGGTCAACGCCAATGGCCCGGCCATGTTTTTAAAGGGCGCAAGATGCCTGGTCACACCGGCAATGAGCGTCGTACCGTACAAAATTTAGAAATCGTAGATACAAATGTCGAAAAACAATTGTTAATCATCAAAGGGAGCTTTCCGGGAACGAAGGATGGATATATTGTTGTTCGCCGTGCTAAAAAGTCATTGGAGGGAAAAAAATGAAGCTAAATTTCTATAGCAGTGATTTTTCTTCCCATTCAGAAAGTGACATCCCTGGTCTTATATCTTTGGATGGGGACAGGGGCGTTTCTGCATTAAAACAATATTTGGTTGCCCTGGAGGCTAATTTACGGCAAGGGAATGCTTGTACAAAAGACAGAGGTGATGTTTCTGGGACCGGGAAAAAACCATATCGTCAGAAAGGAACAGGTATGGCACGCCAGGGGTCAAAGCGTAGTCCGATTTGGGCAGGTGGTGGTGTCGTATTTGGACCGAAACCCCGAGATTATTCGCAAAAGATCAACAAACGGGTGAAACGTCTCGCACTTATGCGAGCTTTATCTGATAAAGCCTCCGAAGGAACTCTATCCGTGGTCGATAGACTGACCTGCGATGAACCGAAAACGAAAAAGTTCAACATTTTGCTAGAAAAGGCATTCCAAGGCGGTTCCATTTTATTTGTCGATGATAGTTTTAATGCAAATTTTGTTTTAGCATCCAGAAATATCGAGCGTGTGTTTATGATTGACAGTAATTCGCTGAATGCGTTTGATGTAGTGCGCCATGGAAACGTTATAATCAGTGACAATGCAATAAAGACTGTCATTTCACGTCTAACCGACAGAGAGGAGTAAAATTAAATGGAAAACTTTGGGACTTTAAAAGAAATTTTGCTTACGGAAAAATCGAACGCATTGCTGTCGGATAAGCAGCAATATGTTTTTATAGTTGACCAGAAAACTAGTAAGGGACAAATTGCGAGAGCTGTTGAAAAGACGTTCAACGTGAAAGTTGTTAGGGTGAATGTTATAAATTGTTGCGGAAGGCCTAAACGTGTGCGGTCGAAATCATCCCATCGCTATACTTTGGTTGGGAAGAAAAAGAAAGCAATAGTTGTTTTAAAAGACGGTTATAAAATAGATGTGGCTTAATGGTAAGGTAATGCAAAATATGCGAAGGAAAAACAAATGGCTATTGTAAAATTGAGACCAATCACACCGGGGCAACGGTTTTTAATAAAAACGAGTGCCGATATTTCTAAGACCAATGTACCCAACAGAAGGTTAACGCAAAGCAAATTGCGCATAAGCGGCCGTAACTGCTATGGGCGTATAACAATGCGCAGAAGGGGTGGTGGCCATAAGAGGTTATTGCGCATCATAGATTTTAGGAGAGATAAGATCGATATTCCTGCCGTTGTGGAACGCATAGAATATGATCCAAATAGGTCTGCAAATATCGCACTACTAAAGTATGTCGATGGGGAAAAACGTTATATTTTGGCAACTGAAAAAATGGCAGAAGGGTCTGCCGTGGTAAGCTCAAATGAGCCTCAGAATGAATATGACGATGGGGTGGCTTTGCCTTTATTTTTAATACCGCAGGGATTGAAGGTTCACTGCATAGAGTATGAGCCGGGCAAAGGAGCCCAATTGGTCCGGGCGGCAGGATCAGCAGCCCAATTGGTAGCAGTTGATGGCGATAGGGCTACTTTGCGAATGCCGAGCGGAGAAATTCGATGTGTTCATTCCCGTTGCCGTGCAACGATTGGAGAAATTGGTAATGCGGAAAAAGGGAAAACATCCCTTGGAAAAGCTGGACGTAACCGATGGCTTGGTCGACGGCCAAGGGTCCGAGGAGTTGCCATGAATCCTATTGATCACCCAATGGGTGGTGGACATGGAAAAACTTCTGGGGGTGGCCATCCGGTCTCTCCATGGGGACAGCTATCCAAGGGCAAACCAACCCGCAGGAGATCCAAACCTTCAAATAATTCTATCGTTGTTAGAAGGAATGGAAGAAAAGTCAAAAAAAGTTAAAAACAGGGCATAAACGATGACACGGTCGAGAAAAAAAGGTTTTTTTGTAGATGTTAGCCTGGCTGATAAGGTTGCAGGAGCGTTATCAGCCGGAATTCGAAAACCCATAAAGACATGGTCTAGGCGGTCTACGATTACACCAGACTTTGTGGGGCTGACTTTTTTGGTTCATAACGGTAAAAAGTTTGTTGACATTTATGTAACCGAAAACATGGTCGGACACAAATTAGGAGAGTTTGCACCAACTAGAATGTTTAAATCGCATAATCCGCATACTCAAAAAGCCTAAGGGGAAATCGATGAAAAAAGAAACATCAGTGAAAGAACCAGAATGTGCGAAAGCAACGCTGAAGTATGTTAAAACTTCGGCAAAAAAAGTTCGGGATTTGGCACGGTTATTGAAGGGGAAGCCTGCCCTTGATGCGGTGGCTTTTGTGAAGAACATTCGCAGAAAATCTGCGAGATTGATAGGTGGTCTTCTGCACAGTGCTATAGCAAATGCGGAGAACAACAATAATTTAGCAGCTAATAAATTGATGGTTGAATCAGTAATTGTGGAAGAGGGCCCTGTTTTAAAGCGTTTTATTCCAGCCGCTAGAGGGTCGGCACATCCAATAAGGAAGCGCATGTCGCATATTCGCCTTATTCTAAGGAACATTGATAAAAAAATAGGTTAAGTTTGTTATGGGTCAGAAGGTTAATCCTGTAGTTTTTCGTTTGCCAATTCGTCGTGACTGGCGATCCCGTTGGTTCGCAGACAGCAAAAATTTTTCAAAATTTTTGTTGGATGATTATAAGATACGTCGTTTCATCAAGACGAAGTTGAAATACGTTTCCATTGCACGCATTGACATTGAGCGTTCCGGAGACAAAGTTCGGGTGAAGCTTGCAACTCCAAGACCTGGGGTAATCATAGGTGTCAAGGGAAAGGAACTTGATAAGTTGACCGATGAATTAAAAGTGTTAACCCATTCTGATATAATAGTTGATGTTCAGGAAATAAAGCGCCCCGATTTGGTTGCCCAACTTGTGGCGGAAAATGTTGCGATGCAAATAGAACGACGTATCGCTTTTAGGCGTGCACTCAAGAAAGTTGTTCAGTCGGCCATGAGTTTTGGTGCCTCCGGTATAAGGGTTCGCTGTTCCGGGAGACTTGGAGGTGCTGAAATTGCCAGGACGGAAGAACAAAAGGATGGTTGTGTACCCTTACATACACTAAGGGCTAATATCGATTATGGTTTTGCGGAAGCCAATACATCTGCAGGAAAGATAGGAATTAAGTGTTGGCTTTTTAATCAAAAAGAAGAAATATTTCCTCGAAGGAAATCAGATAAATAGTATTTATCATGAGCAATTTATTACCATCAAAAACCAAATATAGGAAGGTGCAAAAAGGACGCAATCGGGGAATTGCCAAAGGTGGCAACACCATTGCATTTGGTGACTTTGCCATACAATCCTTTGAACGCGGCAGCATTACATCCGCTCAATTGGAAGCTGCTCGTATTGCCATTAATAGGCATTTGAAGAGAAAAGGAAAAGTTTGGATGCGTCTGTTTCCACAGAAGCCAATCACTAAAAAACCGGCTGAAACTCGTATGGGCAAAGGGAAAGGTGGAGTAGAATATTGGGTATCAATCATCAAACCAGGGAGTATTATTTTTGAGGTCGCTGGTGTTTCGGCAACATTGGCTCGCGAGGCCATACGGTTGGCTGATTGTAAATTGCCGGTTCATTGTCGTTTCATTTGCCGTGAGGAACAAAGTTAGGAAAGTATATGAAAAATAAGGACTTTATTGGTTTGACCTATCAGGAAATTTGCCAGAAAGAAATGGGTTTGCGTGATGAACTCATACGCTTGAAGCTGAAACGTAAGATTGGACAATTGGAAAAAACTCATAGGTTTTCCGAAATAAGGCGAAACATAGCTAGGCTTATGGGCCTAAAATTACGCCAGAGCAAGGATTAGGTTATGGAAAATAAGATCAAAAGGAATTTTAGAAAGTTTTTGGTGGGAAATGTCGTCAAAAAATCGGGTGATAAAACGATAAAGGTTGCTTGTTTTTACAAAGTCCCCCATTCCGTTTACCAGAAAGAGGTTAAGCGCAAAACTGTCATTTATGTCCACGATAAGGACAACAAGTGTGCCGTCGGAGATTCTGTTCGCGTCTTCGAAACTAGGCCATTGAGCAGGTTAAAACGCTGGCGGGTGGGGAACATAATAGGTACAACTTCCAACATCGACGTATAAAAGGAACAAATACTATGTTACAACAGGAAAGTATTTTAGAAGTCGCAGATAATGTGGGAGCCAAACAGGTTAAAATGATAAGGCGACTTGGCCAAAATAAGCGGACTGCTACCGTTGGGGATATAATTATTTGCAGCGTTCAGTCGAGCATCCCAGAATCTACCGTCAAAAAGGGAGCCGTTGTGTCTGCCGTAATAGTGAGAACTAAATATCCTATCAGGCGAGATGATGGAAGTTACTTGAGGTTTGGCAGCAATGCTTGCGTCATAATAGATGATAAAAAAAATCCAAAGGGTACTAGAATTTTTGGCCCGGTGGCAAGGGAGTTGAGGCAAAAGAATTTCACCAAAATAATTTCGTTGGCTCTGGAGGTAATATGAAGCAAACATTAAAAAGAGGAGATGAGGTTGTAGTCATAGCAGGAGATGCTAAGGACCAAACTGGTAAGGTGATCAAGGTTTTACGGGGAAAAAATAAAGTTATTGTTGAAGGTGTCGCCGTTGCGAGGAGGCACATGCGCAAGTCACAGGAATATCCCAATGGAACAATCATTGATAAGCCAATGCCCATTCACTTGTCAAATGTTGCCCGGAAATCGATGGGAAATGAGTTGGAAGACACAAAGAAGGATAATAAAAATGCTTGATTTTTTTAGCGATTTTTTTTGGGTGTTTTACGCATAGTGATGAACAGATGGATTCTCGAATGAACAAGCCATATTCTAAAAAATTATATGATGAGCGTATTTCCGTCGAACTTGCAAAGGAGTTCGCGTTGAAAAATTGTCACCAAATTCCCAAGTTGGAAAAGATAGTGATAAATTCAGCCATCAATGCCGATGCTGACAAGACGTTAGTCCAGGAAATCCAGAAAGAAATTTCACTAATAGCTGGACAAAAATCCGTTCTAACAAAGTCCAAAAAAAGCATTTCGAACTTTAAATTGAGGAAGGGTATGACCGTGGGAGCGATGGTTACGTTGCGTGCTAATAATATGTATGAGTTCTTGTCAAAGTTGATCTTTGTTACATTGCCTAAAATTCGTGACTTTCGCGGTATATCCAACAAAATGGATGGGCATGGGAATTATAACATGGGCATAAGCGATCACACAATTTTCCCTGAAATAAACATAGATCGGGAAAGAAAGTTAGTTGGAATGGATATAACTTTTGTTACATCGACCAATGATGATAAACAAGGACATGCTTTGTTGTCAAAATTTGGAATGCCATTTAGGAGAAAATCATAGAATTCGGAAAGTGTTTTACATATGACGAAAAAATCTGCAATTGCTAGGAATGATAAAAGGATAAGGCTGGTGACTTTCCATGCCGAACGGCGAAAGGAATTAAAGCGTAAGCTATTGGATATTAATTTGTCGGATGAGGAATATTTCGATGCCCAGAGAAAACTGGCCAAATTGCCGAGAAATTCTTCAAAGGTTAGGGTAAGAAATAGATGTGCCATAACCGGACGAGCAAGGGGATTTCATGGGTTGTTTGGAATTTCAAGACTGCAATTGAGGGAAATGGCATCTTTCGGTGAAATTCCAGGAATAACAAAGTCATCGTGGTAATTTTGAATGAGGAAAAAATGGACGTTATTGGTAATTTTATAACAATCTTGAGAAATGCTAGTAGGACAAATAAGGCTAGCTGTTGCGTACAATGGTCAGCTCTTAAAGATGGAATAGCAAAAGTTTTTAAAGAGAGAGGATACATCAAGGATTTTGTGAAGGAGCAAACGGATGAGGGACATGTCGTATTGAAAGTGTCTTTGAAGTATGTGAATGGGATCTCCGCCATTACTGAAATCGGTAGAATTGGCAAGCCAGGTCGCCGCCAATACGCTTCCAAAGAAAAAATCCCATCAATTCTAGGAGGGATGGGTGAGTGTGTTTTGTCAACTTCCAAAGGCATTTTATCGGGGAAAACAGCCAAGCAATTGGGAGTGGGTGGCGAGTTGGTATGTTACGTTTTGTAGGTGGATAAAAATGAGCAGGATAGGTAAGTCGCCCATATGTATTCCTTCGAAGGTGAAGGTTGTCGTCGATGGCAGCCACATAATCGTCGAAGGGCCATTGGGTAAAAACGAAAAAACTTTCGACGATTCCGTCATCATTAAACAGGTGGACGGTGAAATATGTGTGTATTGTAGGGATGAAAATGATAAACATTCTTGCATGATGCACGGTACCGTTAGGTCGATAATAAACTCAATGGTGATCGGTGTTGTCAGCGGATATTCGAAAAATCTTGAAATAAGCGGTGTTGGATTTAAAGTGGCGATGAAAGGGCAAAACATTTTGGATCTC
The DNA here is from genome assembly GCA_031281895.1 of Puniceicoccales bacterium. Taxonomy (GTDB): domain Bacteria; phylum Verrucomicrobiota; class Verrucomicrobiia; order Opitutales; family JAIRKQ01; genus JAIRKQ01. Next base: position 22,457 of record JAITET010000061.1, read on the forward strand.
AACCTTGGGTACTCCCATGATATTTCATACACCATCCCTAATGGGATTAGGCTTGAAATTGATCCATCGGGAACAAAGATTGCCGTAAAGGGCATCGATAAAAAGCTTGTTGGTCAAGTAGCTTCCGATATAAAAAAGTTTTATCCCGTAGAACCTTATAAGGGTAAAGGAGTTAGAATAGTGGGAGAATTTGTGAGACGCAAGGAAGGAAAGAAGACCGCATAGCTAAATGGTTGTTGTTTTGAGGATTAAAAGGTATGCAAACTAATAAAAAAATACGCAGTGAAAAGCGAAAAAAACGGGTCAGAAAGTGCGTTGTTGGTACTGCAACAAGGCCAAGGTTGTCCATAAAATTTTCCGGGAAACATATTTATGCCCAGTGCGTAGATGATGAAATTGGAAATACGCTGGTGTTTTTAAGCACTTTGGCAAAGGAAGTGAAGGAACAAAAGGTAATTGCCAATGTTGCTGGAGCAGTCTTCTTAGGAAAGATGTTTGGTGAAAAAGCTGTTTCTTTTGGAATAAAGCAGGTTGTGTTTGACAGAGGAGGGCGAAAATATCATGGTTGTGTACAAAGTTTTGCCGATGCAGCTCGTGGAACGGGTTTGTTGTTTTAGTATGTAGGTTGAAATATGAGTGATTTTAAAAAATCGGAAAAGAAAGCCAATAATTTTCGCAAAAAGCAGGGGAGTGACGCTAGTCATTCAACGAAGGCTGAACGTGGGGAGCTGAAAGAAAAGGTTATTCATGTAAATCGCTGCGCAAAGGTAGTCAAGGGAGGTAGACGGTTTGGGTTTGCCGCATTGGTTGTTGTTGGAGATCAAAAGGGAAGAATGGGGGTCGGATATGGAAAAGCGAAGGAAGTTCCTGAAGCAATTAAAAAGGGGACCGAACGGGCGAAAAAAAACATGACGTCGTTTCAATTACATGAGGCCACCGTTCCCCACATGGCCATAGGTGTTTCCGATGGAGGTCGTGTTCTATTGCGTCCAGCGGCACCCGGTACAGGTGTTATCGCTGGCGGTGGAGTTCGGGCCGTTCTTGAAATGTTGGGTGTAAAAGATGTGTTGACGAAATCAATGGGGTCGAATAATCAGATTGCGGTGGTCAATGCGACCTTGGATGCGCTGGGGAAGATGCGGAACTATGCACTGATCAAACAGATACGAACTGCAGTTGGAGATGAAGTCATATAAAAAGGATTTGACCAATGAAACTTAACGAATTGCCAAAGATTTTAGCTTACTCAAAAAATACCAAGCGGCGAGGTAAGGGAGTTGGTTCCGGCCAGGGGAAAACTGCGGGGCGAGGCCATAAGGGAGGCAAAGCACGTGCTGGATATAGTCCGGCACCATGTTGTAGCGGTATCCCCTTTTATAGGCATTTTCCAATCCGTGGATTTTCCAATGCAAGTTTTCGTGTACCATTCGCCATCGTAGATTTACAAAATCTTGCTGATCTTCAACTTGATACCGTGGATAAGTCGTGTATGCAGCAACGAGGATTGATCAAAAACAGCGAAATTTTGGTTAAAGTTCTAGGTGGAGTAATTCTTTCCAAGCCAATTACGGTGATTGCCGATAAATTTTCTAAAAGTGCCATTGAGGCCATAGAAAGTGCCGGGGGAAAGGCCGTGATTTTGTTGGACGAACCACAGAAAAAATAATGGTGATGTAAGATGTTATCAGCTTTTGCAAATTGTTTTAAAATCACAGATCTGCGCAATAGGATTCTTATTACGCTGGCACTGTTGTTTGTTGCCCGCGTTGGGGCCAGTATTCCGTTACCTGGCTTGGATCCATTGCCGCTTACAAATTTTATGATGTCCAAAACATCTGCGTCGGGTGGAATAATGGACCTCTACAACATGTTCACGGGAGGAGCCCTATTAAAAGGGGCCATATTTGGGCTGGGCATCATGCCTTACATAAGTGCATCCATTATCATGCAGCTTTTAGGGGCTATAAATCCAGCATTGGCCAGATTGCAACATGAGGGAGAAGTGGGTAGACAAAAAATAGCACAGTATACCCGCTATTTGACCGTCGTCGTTTGTCTTATTCAAGGATGGCTATTGGTTATGGCCCTGGCCAACTATCCTGACAAACTTTTCTATGGGTTTAATGCCAATCAGTATGGCAATATTATCATAAAAGATGGCGTGTCATTTTTCATAACGTCCACAATATTTTTGATGACTGGTACATTGATTTTGGTCTGGATCGGAGAACAAATTTCCCAGGTCGGCATAGGGAATGGCATTTCCCTCCTCATAGCTGCAGGGATTTTATCCTCAATGCCTGGAGCTATCATCCAGGCGGTCAAAATGTTCAAAGTTTCTGCGGGAATGCCAAAGATTTTCGGCCTATGGCATGGGGTATTGATGCTAACGCTATTAATTTCTGTGGTGGCTCTTATGATATCTGTTACGCAGGCTGATAGAAAAATCCCAGTACAGTATGTTTCCCGCATAGTTGGGCGTAAAATGTACTCAGGTCAGTCCTCCTATCTCCCCTTGAAAATTAACTATTCTGGAGTCATGCCGGTAATTTTCGCAAGTGCCATATTACTTTTCCCCCAACAAATATTTGCCTATGTGGGAGCTGCAACGGGCATAAGGTTTTTTCAAAAGGCTTCCATGATTTTGAGCCATGGCTCAACAACCTACTATGTTTTGTATGGTTTGCTCATTTTGTGTTTCAGCTATTTTTGGGTCTCAATAATGTTTCGACCCGCCCAAATAGCGGATGAATTGAAAAAGAATGGGGGATATATCCCAGGCATTAAGCCGGGGGATTCCACGGCAACGTTTTTAGACTTTGTCATGACCCGTTTGACATTTGCGGGAGCGGTATTTCTGACGGCAGTAGCGTTATTACCGGACCTGTTGTTTTTTTCATTTGGCGTTTCCTATTCCATTGCTTTATTTTTTGGAGGAACGGGGACATTGATTTCGGTCGGTGTTGTCCTTGAAACCATGAAGCAAATAGAAGGACATTTGTTGCAAAAAAATTATGACGGATTTCTAAAAAAAATAAAGGTTCGTACGAACAGTAAAATTGAATCTCCAGACGATGTTTCCAAGATGCGCAAGATTATTTATATCGCCATGGCCGTCCTGTTAGGAATAATCATTGCGTGGTTTGTTATTTGCCATGGGAAGGGGCATTGCAGATGATTACGATAAAAACAGAGGAAGAGATTGTAAAAATGCGTTCGGCCTGTGCGGTAGCTGCTAGAATTTTGCACGCGATGGCTGAATATGCCGACGTGGGAGTTAGTACCTATGATTTGGATTGTTTCGGGCGGGACCTAATGATGGAACTCGGAGCTCAGAGTGCTAGTTTTCAATATCATCCCGACGGTAAGACTCCATATCCGGCCTATTCTTGTATCTCCCTAAACGATGAAGTTGTTCATGGCATCCCTTCCAAAAGCGTATTTTTGAAAGATGGGGACATAGTTAGCATAGATGTTGCCGTGTTTTACAACGGATATGTCGGGGATAATACGAAAACCGTACGCATAGGGAATGTTTCGAAGGAAGTTGATCGATTTGTTAGGGTATCCGAAGAAGCCTTGGAGCTTGGCATTGCCCAGGCGATTTCTGGCAATATAGTTGGCAACATTTCCCATGCCATAGAAGAACATGCAAAAAAAAATAAGTGTGGCATTTTAAGGGATTTTGTGGGCCATGGGGTCGGCAAAAATATGCACGAAGATCCGCAGATCCCAAACTTTGGTTCCCCCGGGAGTGGACCAATTTTGAAACCTGGAATGACATTGGCCATAGAACCAATGTTTACCTTTGGCAGTGAAGAAGTTTTTATTGCCGATGACGGCTGGACGGTTAGAACTGTGGACGGGAAACTAGCTGTTCATTGTGAACATACAATTTTAGTTACCGAGACTTTACCAGAAATCTTGACTTTAGATAAAAAATGATTTTGGAATTCGATTTGTTAAAAATTTTAATAGTGAGAAATTATGCCTCGTATTTTAGGAGTTGACATACCTGATGGTAAAAAAGTTGGCTATGCGTTACAGTATATTCAAGGAATAGGTCCTGCACGTGCGGCAATGATATTGGAAGCGACAGGAATTGTTACCGATATGCGTGCCCGTGAATTAAACGAAGAGCATATCAATAAGATTACTTCCTTTATCAATTCTGCCGGATGGAAAATAGAGGGCGACCTGCGTAGGGAAATCGTGGCAAACTTAAAAAGGTTGCAGGCGATAAAATGTTACCGTGGGTTGAGACATTACAAAGGATTACCGGTTAGGGGACAGAGGACATCAACAAATGCGCGTACCAGAAAAGGAGCTCGCAAGACAGTTGGGGTTGTGAAAAAAGAGACAAAATAATTGGAATAAAAAGGATCTAGATAAATGAGCGAAGACAAAAATAATGATACAAAAGTTGCTCCCACGGAAGAAAAAGACGAAAAGGCTACTTCCCTATTTGGGGATGTTGTTGATACAACGGTCAGAAAAGCAAAAAAATGTAAAAATATTACCAAGGGAATTTGTAACATCTTGGCCACATTCAATAACACGAAAGTATCCTTTGCAAGTCCAAATGGCAATGTAATCTCATGGGCCAGCGCAGGAAAATGTAATTTCCGTGGATCCAGAAAATCGACGGCCTATGCAGCACAAATGGCCGTGCAAGATGCCGGAAAAGTAGCGATGTCGCATGGGATGAAAGAAGTTAGCATAAAAGTTAAGGGGCCTGGTATGGGGCGCGACGCTGCGATCAGGACGGTTCAAGTATTGGGACTTATCATCGATGAAATTATTGATGTCACACCCATTCCCCACAATGGATGTCGTCCAAGAAAAGTAAGAAGGCCTTAACCTTCGAAACATTTAGGAGTTTTTTATTTATGGCAAGATATATAGGTCCAAGAGCTAGAATTAATCGAAGATTTGCGATGTCGGTTTTCCCTCCCGGGAATGCGGAAGAGAGGAAGCCGTACATTCCCGGCATGCATGGGCCCCGTTTACGTCGTAAGGTTTCCGATTATTCGATTGGGTTTATGGAAAAACAAAAAGTTCGCTATATGTATGGTCTAACGGAGAAACAATTCCGGTTGTATTTTGAAATTGCGAAGGGGCGACCTGGGATCACGGGGGCTGCTTTCTTGAAATTACTAGAACTGAGGTTGGATAATGTTATTTATAATTTTGGAATTGCAAGGAGTCGTGCCGCAGCTAGGCAATTTGTCACCCATGGTCATGTGCGTGTAAATGGGCAAAAAGTTAATATTCCAAGTTACATTTGTAAGGCTGGTGAAGTTATAGAAATTGCCGAGAAGTCTTCATCCCGTCAAATTGTTGTGCGTAACTGCGAATTAAATCGTGCCCGTAGCATTCCTGCGTGGCTTGAATTCAATTCGGCATTGTTGCGTGGTATGGTAAATCGAGAACCGGAGCGTGAAGAGATTTCGCAAGAAATAAATGAACAACTCATCGTCGAATTTTACAGTCGTTAATTTTAAATTTTTTGGAAAATTTTTATGAAGGTGTTGCATCAATTTGAATTGCCTGATAAGCTGTATAAGGTTGAACAAACTGCGACAGATACCTATGCTATGTTTGTTGCTGAGCCATTTGAGGCGGGTTTCGCCCATAGCCTTGGCAATGCACTGCGCAGGATCCTACTGAGTTCCATAGAGGGAGCTGCGGTAGTTGCTGTTACAATAGACGGTGTTAGCCATGAATTTCAAAGTGTTCCCGGCATAAAAGAAGATATTACAGATATTATCCTAAATATAAAAAGGGTTTTGTTTAAAAAGGAAGGTAACGAGCCACTTATTCTCACCATTGACGTCAATCGTGAAGGGCCCGTACTTGCCAGTGATATTACTGGTGATGAGGCATTTGAGATCTTAAATCCGGACCAGATCATTTGTTCACTGGACAAAAAACAGAAATTTACTGCACAGCTTGAATTACGGGTTGGTCGTGGGTACTTTCTTGGATCCCAACATGAACGACGAACAGAAATAGGTCTTCTTCCCATAGATGCATTGTTCAGTCCGGTTACTCTTGCCAAGTACACCGTCGAAGATACCCGTGTTGGGCAAATCACAGACTATGATAAACTAGTTTTGGAAATTTGGACCGATGGAAGAATTACACCTTCCGAAGCTCTAAAAGAAGCTGCCACCGTTTTACGACGACATTTGGACGTATTTGATATGGCCGCTGCAGGTGACATAACTTTTGAAGATGCTAACAAGGAAGCCGATGATGATCAAAATCGTCTCCACAAGCTTCTCAACATGAGCGTCAATGAAATTGAGCTGTCCGTTCGTGCTGCCAATTGTCTAAATAATGCTAATATCATGACGGTAGGTGAGTTGGTTATGAAGACAGAAGCTGAAATGTTGAGGTATAGAAATTTTGGTAAAAAATCTTTGAATGAAATCAAAGAAAAAATGGAAGAGATTGGACTTTCGCTCGGAATGAAAATAGAAGAGCGTTTACTAGATAGGTGAAGATCAATTTTAACATAGCTTTAAGGAGAAGATGCGTCACGGAAAACATAGATTTTTATTGGGTTGTACGAAAGAACATCGCGAGGCCCTGATGGCAAACTTAGCATCGGCATTGTTGCGCCATGAGAAGATAGAAACCACTTTGGCAAAAGCAAAAGCATTGCGTCCGTTCGTCGAAAAAATAATTACAATGGCAAAAAAAGCCTATCTGGTAGAGGATCCAGCCCAAAAATTGCACTACCGCCGTTTAGCAATCGCTCGGATAAAAGATGAAGATGCTGTGGCAATTCTGTTCAATGATAGGGCGAGTGAATTTATTAGAAGAAATGGCGGATATTCGCGGATTTATAAACTCATGCCACGGATGGGTGATGCTGCCAAGATGGCTATCATAGAGTTAGTTCTTGGAGAAGATATCGGCTATGCTAAGTCGAAGAAGCGAAATGCTGCAAAGGCAAGGAAATCCACTCCATCCAAAAAGTCCAAGCAGCAACAAAAAACAGTTCCCGATGCAGTTGGAGCGGAAACAGCTACCACTCCCGACCAAAGTGGGCCGGAACCTGCTACCATCGACTAAGGATAAACGAAATTGTATGATTTTTTGTGATTTTTCTTTGATTTTATCAAGCGGGGCCATTGCCTTGGCAATGTTGATGATAGAGATCAATGAAAGGGTACTATGCCTAAAAGGAAATAGTCGACTGTTTTGGTGTAAAAAATGTGGAGAGTTTTACCTGAACAAATCGGATATTGAAATTTGCGAATGCCCAATCTGTGGGGCCCAAAATACCAGACTATCATTTTAAAACAGAGTGATACACATATCTTACTTTTCAAAGTAAAGTGAATCGTTTTTATTTGCAATGTTGGATTGTATTAATCAATGAAATACTTCGGAACAGATGGCGTAAGAGGAAAATTTGGAACAGGTCCAATTTGTGAAGAATTTTTTCGTAGATTGGCAAAGGCAACCGAAGGGTTTGCGATTAAAAAATGTGGCAGGGAAAATTTTTCCATTTGCATAGGGCGGGATACTCGGAAATCAGGAATCGTGTTGCAAAAAGCGTTTGTTGGAGGATTTTCAAAGGACGTCAAAGTATTTGATTGTGGCATTTTACCAACCCCGGCCATTGCAAAAGTGACCCAACATACGAGATCGAATATCGGCATAGTAATCACCGCATCTCACAATCCAGCGGACGACAACGGTATAAAATTTTTCAACGCAAAGGGAGAAAAATTTACGGTCCCAGAAGAAGAAGAATTGGAACAAATATTGGGAAATATTGCCCCCATTGCCCACCAAGAACCACAGGTGATAGAGTTTCACCGTGAAGCGAAACAGAGTTACTGTGATCAATATAAAAATTTTTTGTCAGTCGGAGCACTCTCTAAAATGGTAATTGTTCTGGATTCTGCCAATGGAGCAACCCATGCAGTGGCGAAAGAAATTTTCGAACATTTTGGAGCTCAAGTAATTCAGATAGGGAATCGTCCGAATGGAGAAAACATCAATGACGCTTGCGGCTCCGAATATCCAGAAGCTTTGTCAACTCTAATGCAACAAACGCAAGCCACCATTGGAATTGCCCATGATGGTGATGGTGATCGGGTAATAATCTTCGATGAAATGGGAGAAAAAATCGACGGAGATGTTCTTTTGGGTATGGTAGCAGTCCACCTGCTGGGAACTGATGCGTTGCCGAACAAGTCAATGGTAACTACAATTCAAAGCAATCTAGGGCTCGACAAATATTTACAAACCATGGGCATAAATGTCGTTCGATGTGATATTGGTGACAGAAATGTTTACCAGGCAATGGTACGAAATAACTGTTATTTTGGAGGAGAGAATTCTGGACATTTAATTTTTAGAAAAATTTCTCCCGTTGGGGATGGCATAGCGGCAGCGCTACTCCTGTTGGACATTGTCTCCGGGAATAATGTTAGGCTATCAGAACTGAAAACAAAGATTGCCTTATTTCCTCAAAAATCTTTTAATGTAGCTGTGAATGTCAAGGTACCACTTTCGGATATTGAAGGTCTAAACGAGGATATCGAGAAGATAGATTCAAAATTACCGCCTCCTCACCGCGTATTGGTTCGATACTCTGGTACCGAATCCAAGTTGCGGGTATTGGTTGAAGCCCCGGACCAGGAAGTAGTCAACGATGCCTGGAAAGACTTGAAGAAGTCCATAATTGAACGCATGATGGATAATGGTATTTCGGCTTCAATTTTGTAAATCATGCAAGAGGAAGAGACAGAAAGTGACATTCTGATAAGGGCACAAAAAGCCGTAGACGATGGTGATTTTATCTATGCCAAATTTTTGTATCGCGAAGCTCTGACCATTAATCCTCAGGATATTGTGGCGAGAACAGCAATGCATGAGCTAAGGGAAAAAGTTTTCACTTCTTCTTCTATGCTTGATAGGATCGGGTTTATTTTCTCCGCCATAAAACTATTAATTTACAAGGCAAAGGGAAGTTATGACCAGGTAATCAATGCCGCTGAAGATTTATTGGATATCAGTCCATCAAGTGAGTTCGCCTTCAAAAATATTCTATACGCAGCCTATGGTGCTGGGTATCACAAATTGGTAATATTTGCATCACAAAAAGTAACAGAAATGGGAGCTGAATCGGAGGATTTAATCGTCATAGCCCGGTCATACCTTCATGAAAAAATATTTGACCAGGCCGCCAAAGTTGCAAAAGAAGCCATGGAACTAGCTCCCGACAGTGAAGAAGCAAAGGATATTCTTTGGAAATCTTCCGTAGAAAAACATATGAATTCGGATGTTGCATTGGTAACTGCTGATGGAAATAAGCGGTTTGTGCCTCCCAAAGTGGATGCCGAGAAAATTTTTATTGCTTCCCACTCTTCCCACGATGAGCAAGAAAGAAAAAGTGGCGGCAGACATTAGGTAAAGGGAGGTAGGAAATGGAAGACTCCAAGGATAGAATTGTTATTGGGCTGTGCACTTTTAATCGCCCTGAGCCTTTAAAAGAAGCGTTGGATAGCCTGTCGCAAATCGACACTCCTGAAAAGGTGGAAGTAGAATTCGTCTTGGTTGATAACGATGAAAATGCCGGAGCAAAATATATTTTCGACGCCTATGCCCCCAATATGCCATTCAAATGTAATTATTTCGTTGAAAAGGACCGAGGGCTTGCCCATGTTCGAAATCGGGTAGTAGAAGAAGCACTAAAATTGCATGCAACGGCTATTGCCATGTTCGATGACGATGAAATCGTAGCACAGGAGTGGCTCGTAGAGCTATATAAGGCATTTAAAGAGTCAGGATCCGATGGGGTTGCTGGGACAGTCTATAGGTTGCTCCCGATGGACTCATCGAACCTCGTCAAGAAACTTTGGTCCAGTTGCAAAGAGCCTGCGAACGTTACCCTTAGGTTATTACCCACCAACAATTGCCTATTTTCAACTAATTTGGTAGATCCCGATGGGGGAAATATACGATTTAATAATGCTTTCAACTTTTCAGGGCGGGAAGATTTGGTATTTTCATTTGATGCCTTATTTCAAGGAGCAAAATTTACATCTGCTCCCCAGGCTATTGTAATCGAAAAATTTTCCAAGGGAAGAAGTACGTTTAAATATCTGCTAAGACGATGGTTTGATACTGGGGTCACCGATGTAATGGTGGCTAGGCATTACAGCTTCAGGGTGGGAAAACGCACATTGAAAGAAGTTTTTAACATCATGTGGCGATGCCTGATCTTACCATTCCTACTACTTAGAGGAGCCAGACCTCCTGCCGCTGCCATTTTATACATAGCAGCTTCTCTAGGATGGCTATGGGGACTATTTGGTAAAAAAGCGAACTACTATCTTAAACATACTGACTAGGTGTATAGTTCCATATTGTGATGGAGAGAAAAAGTGATAGAATACGAATCACTAAAAAAATTAAAGGATAACGCGAATCTCAAAATAAAGGGCCCAAATTGAAGGCAATAATGGCCGCACAAATGGCAGAATAAGCGGGTTGTGGGGAGCGAAAACGGGAAAGCGTTTCACCGAAGAAATTTTTAAATTTTCCGATCATAGTCTCGACGATCGACCGTTTTTTTAGGAATCTTTTTTCTTCCCGGGAGTTTGGAGCCATGTTTTGGCGATGTTTAGCAATGAGCCGTATACCCTTTTTCGCCAAAGAATCTTTGAGGGTAGTGGAAACGTATCCGCTATCGCCGATCACTGTCCCTGTGCAGCCAGTGAGCACTTCTTCGGCACAGGAAACGTCGTGTAAATTTCCTGGTTTTAGGGAAAATTTCACAAATTTTCGGGATGCGTTCAGGACGAGATGCAATTTTAACCCAAATGTTGTGGAAACCGATGAGTGGGCCCAATTTGCCATATTTTTGAATGTTTTGTGGCTCCGATAGCGGACATTTTTGCACACCGGAAGTGGCGTTGAATCTATGCAAAAAGTACCCTTACTCCGCTTTGTCCTTCCAATAAAATGAAACGTCTTTGCCTGTCGTTTTATCTGTTTCATAAAGGAAGAATAATTTGGCATTTTTGGGAAAAATGGGCGTAAAAACTCTCCATTTACCCCCTGGTAGAATGTCTTAAAATCCTTGCATTTACTCAGGTTGAACCATATCTGTATGGCCAAAATTTCACTCACCCATAACCCACCTTTCCGTCCTCTCCTTTCCTTTTGTTCTATCTTTTTTTTCTTGCAAAGATCGTCTA